>NZ_FOBE01000012.1:0-88149 GCF_900109475.1 Butyrivibrio sp. ob235 | reverse complement strand
GTTAAAACGAATAAAGCAACCATAAAGAAAATCGGTGGGAAGAAGATAAACTTCTCCAAGAATTTCAAGCTTTATGTAATCGCCTATGACAGCAGCGGCAATGAACTTGGAAAATCCGTATCTGCACACTTTGCAGGAAAGGACAGCAAGAAGTATAAGAATCCTAAGGATATCAAACTTTCAACAAAGACTATCTCCATAAGTGCTGGGGGAACCGCTAACATCAAGGCTACAGTAAAGATGGAAAGCGGAAAGAAAAAGGCACTGTCCGAAGGACATGCAGCAAAGCTTCGCTATGCATCAAGCGACATAAGTGTTGCAACAGTCGACAAGAGCGGCAAGGTGACAGGAGTAAATCCTGGAACCTGCACGGTATACGTATATGCCCAGAACGGACTTGCCAAGAAGGTAAGCGTAACCATTAAATAATTTTTATATTAAGGATTACCACCATTCATAAGCAAAGGGGCTGCCACTTTAGATGATTAATCATCTGAGCGAAGCCCCTTTTTCCGCACTTCGAATGATTTACGTTTATCTGCTGGCTTTTTATTTCTGGGGGAATTACCTTGATTTCGCATATTTGTTTGATATCAAGGTAGTAAAGATGAAATTAGACATGAATCAATATAATGGGCTTGTCGGGGCTGCTGTAATTATCTTCAAAGAGGAAAGCTATGAGCATATCATTGAAATGAATTATAATAAAAAAGATAGATGATTTATGAGGGAGGAGGTTATACATGAACTATTTTGTTGAAGGATTACAGGGGAGTGGAAAGAGTACGCTTGTTAGGAGGCTTTCCGAAAAATATCCGGATTATACGGCTGTATGTGAAGGGGATTATTCGCCTGTGGAGCTTGCATGGTGTGCCTATGTGGACAAGGAGACTTACATCGCTATTCTTGAAAAGTACAATGACATCCGCAGTGAAATAGAAGAGAAGAGCTTTGCGGAAGATGACCACATGATCATCTGCTATACGAAGATTCTTACAGACATTCCGGGCTTTCATAAAGATCTGGAGAAGTATGAAATATATAATGGAAGGGTGGATTTCGAAAGCTTTAAAGAGATTGTTCTGAGAAGGCTTCAAAATTGGGATAGTGATAAAAATATCTTTGAGTGTTCTATTTTCCAAAACATTGTTGAGGATATGATACTGTTTCGGAAAAAGAGCGATCAGGAGATTATTGATTTTTACAGGGAAGTGAAAGAAGCTCTTGCCGGAAAGGAATATCAGATAATGTATCTTCAGACTGACGACATAGCATCAAATATTGATTTTATAAGAAAAGAAAGGTCCGATGACAAGGGCAATGAGATGTGGTTCCCGTTGATGACCTGGTATTTCGACAATTCGCCCTATGCAAAAGAAAATGGGCTGTCAGGTACTGAGGCTTTACTTGATCATTTCAGGCACAGGCAGGAACTGGAAATCAGGATCTGCAAGGAAGTGTTTGACGGGCATTATACGATTCTGAAGTCAAAAGATTATAGTATTTGAGATTGAAAAATGGTGCTGATAACACTCGGCATCATTTTTTATGGAAAGCAAATATACAAAAGTATTAAAAAAGATATAAAAATATATGAGATATATATAATTATATATTACAATAATGCTATAAGCATTCATGCCATTAATTCTTACGGAGGCACTGCCATGACAATTAAGCAGATGATACAAATCAAGGAAAACAGAGGCTACAGCTACAGCCAGCTTTCTGAGTATACGGGAGTTCCTTCTATTACTTTGCAAAAGATTTTTACCGGAAAAACCAGGAATCCACGGAAGGCTACGCTCGATGCTATAGAGAAGGTGCTATCAAGCGATGAATCGGTTTATAGAGGGAAAGCCTATGAATACCACGATGCAACAAGCGGTAAATTTATGGAACCTGAGCCCGTATACGGTGCAGCTACCAAGAGCAATAAATATGGTGATCCTAATAAGAAGCAGGGTGAATATACCCTTGATGATTACTATGCACTTCCTGACGAGCAGCGAGTTGAGCTGATAGATGGTGTTTTTTATGACATGTCTTCACCAAGGATTGTACATCAGGATATTTCCTATGTAATTCATTCTGCTATAGCGGATTATATTAAGAAAAACAAAGGGAAATGTAAGGCTTTTTACGCGCCTGTGGATGTTCAACTTGACTGCGACAATAAGACTATGGTTCAGCCGGACGTTCTCGTAATCTGTGACAGAAGCAAAATCAAGGGCTTTGGAATATATGGTGCACCGGATTTTCTTGTTGAAATATTGTCTAAATCCACAAGAAAAAAAGATTTGACTATAAAGCTTGCAAAGTATCAAAATGCCGGAGTAAGGGAATACTGGATAGTTGATCCTCACAAGAGATGTCTCATAATTTACAACTTTATGGATGAGGATTTTGTCCCGCAGGTTCTTCCGCTTAAAGGTGAAGCACCGGTTGCAATTTACGATGGGAAACTAAAGATAAGCCTGGACGAGATTGCTGCTTCGATTGATGAGTTTGGGGAGTGATTGCCTGAGGAACAAATTGTCAGCATCATTTTTTATGAAAAGTTTATGGAAATATCAGTATTTATGCTGATTTTTGTATTGTTAAATAGGGTATAATTAGCTTGTGTGTTATATAAATATTTTTAGGCGTATAGGTTAGTTTATTATGAGCTTGACAGCCATGCGGAATAGAAATACGCTCCTTAGAGCAGAGCAGAGCAGAGCAGAGCAGAGCAGAGCAGAGCAGAGCACAGGCTAACTGCGCCCTTTTTGCGCCTTTCGAGGCGCTTGAAACTGAATACTACATTCGAGATGGATAACCGTCGGATTTGATGGGGTTACTATACCCTGTCAGATTCGGCGGTTTTTTGTCATATAAAGAATAAATCACAAGGAGGCTTATAAAATGAAGGAAAAAAGAAGATTAAGAAAGGGAGTTCTGAGTTTTTCTTTAGCGGTTATTATGATAATTGGTACTCTGACGGGTATTGTGCCGAGAACTTCAATAAAGGTTAAGGCTGAAACTGCAACCGGTGTATGGAGTAGTGGCATTGATTATTCTTATGATACCGCAACCGGAGTGTTAACACTAACCGGTAATGGTTCTACAACGGTGGGTAAAAGTACAGTAGTAATTGATGATCATAGTTCTGCTTCTATTCCCACAATCAATGAACCGTTTTCTAATATCAGCAGAATCGTTATTTCAGAAGGTATAACTTCAATCGGAGACTATGCATTTGCAAACTGGAAGCAAGCTGGTGCTTTTCGTAATAATTTAACAATAGAAATACCAAGTACTGTTACAAGTATAGGAAACTGGGCGTTTTCATCAATAACTATGGGTAGTGTTAGTGTTATTATGAATGCCAGACCGGATAGTATTACAACATTTAATACAAACGCTTTTAATGGTTCTAGAAATGGTGAGTTTATAACACCTTATGCGAGTGAATGGAAAGATTCGGGTAAATGTAGTTATGATTCAACTAATAATACGATAACCTTTGATAATACTTATAAGGGTATATTTACTTTATCCGGTGTTACATATACTGTTACATATAAAGTGATAAACGGCACCTGGTCGGATGACAGCACGACGGACAAGACAGAGACGGTGCAGAGCGGATCAAAGCCAGCCAGCGTACCTACCGGCATGAAGGCCGCTTCCGGTTATACGAACGGGGCATGGGATACAAACCCGGCAGAAACGACCATCACCGAAGCGAAGACGTTCACTTATACCTTTAAAGAAGCGAAAGAAGAAACGAAAGAAGAAACGAAAGAAGAAACGAATAACGATAGTACTATTGAAACAAAAGTAGAGAAAAAGGACGATGTTCCTGAAGCAAATGTAGAAGGGCTTGATTCTGAACTTGCTCAAAGTGTTATGACTGACGAAGAGAAGGCAAAGGTCGAGGCCGGTGATAACGTATCACTTACTTTGGAGATGACAAACATTGACAGTTCAGTAGGACAGGAGGACAAGGCACTTTCGGAAAATGCCGCCAAGTCAGAGAATAAAAATGCACAGATAGGAACATATTTTGACTTATCACTTTTGCTCACGGTTGGTAATTCCAGTAGAAATGTCTCAAGTACCGGAGGTAAGAAACTGACATTCAAACTTAAAGTGCCTGAAAAATATCATGCACCTAAAAACGTAAACAGAACTTTTCTCATCATCAGGATACATGCCAATAAGTCAGAGGTGCTTGCAAAGACAAAAGATACAACTATTCCGTTTAGTTCCAGCGAGTTCTCGACATATGCTCTTGCATATTATGATGAAGTAATCACAGGTTTCTATCCGGGAGTTAAGATATCTCAGAAAAATGGCAAGATTACAGTTTCATGGGATAAAGTCGAAAGCGCTACGAAGTATGCGGTTTATGCAACATACTGCGGAAAAGATATGCCGAAGAAGGCCAGTGCTACAGTTAAAACGAATAAAGCAACCATAAAGAAAATCGGTGGGAAGAAGATAAACTTCTCCAAGAATTTCAAGCTTTATGTAATCGCCTATGACAGCAGTGGCAATGAACTCGGAAGATCAGTATCGGCTCACTTTGCCGGAAAGAACAGCAAGAAGTATAAGAACCCCAAGGACATAAAACTTTCCACAAAGAGCATCACTGTTAATAAGGATGCTTCGGCAGATATCAAGGCTTCAATAAAGATGGAAAGCGGAAAGAAAAAGGCGCTGTCCGAAGGACATGCAGCGAAGCTTCGCTATGCATCAAGCGACATAAGTGTTGCAACAGTCGACAAGAGCGGCAAGGTGACAGGAGTAAATCCCGGAACCTGTACAGTTTATGTATATGCTCAGAATGGCCTTGCAAAGAAGGTTGCAGTAACTGTTAACTAATCAATTTTCATAATTACAAATGAGAAAGAAAAAATGGTGCTGATGTCAATTCGTCAGCATCATTTTTTGTCCAATATTTTTCAAAAAGATTTACGAAAATGGTGTCCGGGTTTGTATAATATATAAGGAGAAGTATTTTTTTATGGAGGTTCTTTATGAGCAAGAAAGTCTATCAGAAAAACCTTAAACTTATCGAAAAGTCGGGAATAAGCGACAATGTGAAAATAAAGAGAGTTAAAGGCAAAAAGTAATGAAAAATCGCTTAAAATATAGGGGTTGGTGGTATAATGATATGATATATGAAACTTGGAATTTAAGCGATTGGTATTGCTGAAAACAGCTGACAAAATAGGATAAAACGAGTGGTAAATTTAGAAGAAGAATTGAACTACGATGTCCCCAGGGCAATCCTTGTGGGACTTAATTACGACAATAGAGACGAAGCGAAATTCGAAAGATCAATGAAGGAACTTAAGGCTTTGACAGAGGCCTGTGATCTTGTGCCCGTTTTTACGGTGACACAGACACTTCCTCATCCCGAGGGCAGTACGTTCATCGGAAGCGGTAAGGTGGAGGAACTTAAGAACCTCATAGGCATGCAGGATGCGGACATTGTAATCTTCGGAGATACGCTTTCACCGATTCAGATAAGGAACCTTGAGAGGATTCTCGATACTGAAGTTATAGACAGAACAGGCCTGATTTTGCAGATTTTTGCAAAGAGAGCCAGGACCAGAGAATCCAGAATGCAGGTTGAATATGCACAGCTTCAGTTTATGCTTCCGAGGCTTGCCGGAATGAGAACCGAGCTCAGCCGTCAGGGCGGAGGTAGCGGCAGACTTTCCAATAAGGGTGCCGGAGAGAAGAAGCTTGAGCTTGACAGAAGAAGGATTGAGCACAGATGTGCCGAGCTTAGGCGAGAGCTTGAGAATGTGGAGCGCGAGAGGAACACGCAGCGTTCGAAGCGACTATCCGCGGACCTGGCCAGAATATCGCTGGTGGGCTACACCAACGCCGGCAAGTCCACGCTCATGAATGCTATGCTCGATTCGAGCCATGTGGAAGAGGTGTCCGATAAAAAGGTCATGCAAAAGGATATGCTATTTGCGACGCTTGATACCACCGTCAGAAGGATAGACATTCCGGGACACAGACCTTTTCTCCTTTCGGATACTGTTGGATTTATCGATGAACTGCCGACAACTCTTGTAAAGGCGTTCAGATCAACCCTGGCAGAGGCTGTCTATGCAGATCTTTTGCTGGAGGTCATAGATTTTTCGGATCCGGATTACATGAATCATATGGAAGTTACCGAGCGCACTCTCAGGGAGATTGGTGCGGGTAAGGTGCCGATAATTTACGTCTTTAACAAGGCGGATCTTGTGATTGGCAATTCTGAGCACGCTTCCATGACTATTCCGCATGTCCGCGATGACAGGATTTATATGGCTGCTGAGGATGGCATCGGAATCGACGAACTTGTGACACTGATTGAGCGCACTCTTGAGGGAGAGAAAGCGGAGTGCGAATTTTTGATCCCGTATTCAGACGGCGCGGCTCTACACGAGCTTACGAAGCGGTCTGAAGTTCTGGAGACTGAATACCTTGAAGAGGGCACGAGACTTTTAACAAAGTGCGGCAAAAAGGTGGCAATTCAGTATATGAAATACGCAATTTAGAGGTGAGAGGGGAACCTACATGGAGTTTAACAAAAGGATAAGTATACACGCAGATAACAGGCTTATCCGAAAGACAATATACTCGGCCGTGATTGCTTTTATTAATGCGGTGTGCATACAGGCCACGCTCTCCCACGCATGCTTTGGCTGGAACACGATAGAACATTTTAAATGGATAGCGTACTTTCTTGTCTCGTTCATTGCATCATTTGTTTTCTTTTCACTGATGGATTACATACGTTTGGAGAGCGGGAGAAGTGCGGCAGGAGATGAGACAGCATTTTCCGTGAAAAGATGGCTCGGTGCAGCAATCCTTTTCTTCGTGTGCTGGCTTCCCTACCTTATCATCTATGCTCCCGGTCTTGTGAACTATGACACGGTCAACCAGATTAAGGATTTTCTAGACGGTGTATCTGCGGTTCCGTTTGGCTATGCACCTGGGCAGGAAGAGGTGACGGTACTTTTCAATGCGCATCATCCCGTGTTTGTGACGCTGATTTTCGGAAGTTTTATTAAAATCGGTATCCTTATGGGAAAACCTGCTGTGGGTCTTACTTTGTACATACTCTTACAGATGATGATGGCAGCGCTTGTTTTCTCCTATGTGATAGAGAAGGCATGGACCGGAGGTGATAAAAAGAGTCCCGTGGCAAGGCGGGTTATTACTACATTTATTGCACTGTTTCCGGCTATTCCGTATTACGTCTGCAACATGCTTAAGAATTCACTTCACTCGATACTCATCGTATTGTATGTGTTTATGTTTCTGCAGATAGCGATAAACGGGCACGTCTTTTCAAAAAAGGAGAGGATACTGTGGATAGTTCTGTCGATCCTGGTGGTTCTGACTCAGAATACAGGTGTATATTTTGTTATTCTGACCGGGATTTTTCTTGCTATCAGGGCGAGGGAGGAACGGAAAACTGCTATTATCGCAGCTGTTACCTCAGCACTTTTGATGCTGATAATACTGCCTAAATTGATATATCCCATCTTCAACATTTTTCCGGGAGGAAAGCAGGAGATTCTCGGAACGCTTTTCCAGCAGACCGCCAGATACGTGAGGGATTATGGGGAAGAAGTAACGGAGGAAGATATAGAGATTATCTCGAAGGTGGTGGACTACGACACTCTTGTAAACAACTATACTTTCGAAACAACGGATAACATCAAGGCGACCTACAATCTGCATGTGACGAAGAAGGAACTTTCCGATTATTACAAGCTATGGCTCAGGCAGGGGTTAAAGCATCCCGGTGCCTATTTCAGAGCCACGCTCCCCATCTGCGGAATGTATTTTGCTTCCGGGTACGATATCGGGATATTCGACCACATACCTACAGATGAAGGCATTTTCGCGCAGATTCGCCATGTGAATCCGGAGGGAGTCTATACCTCCATGACGGAGATTTACGAGTGGATCAGATCATTCCCGGGACTTTGCATTTTATTCCAGCACGCGCTTTACGTGCTCTGGATTCCGGCATACTGCGTATACAGACAGCGATCTACTGATAGGAAAAAGAGTATTTTATTCATCGTTCCTTTTGTGGTGAACATGCTCTTTTTGATAGTAAGTCCTATGGTTTATTCAAGATATGCGCTGCCGATGATTTTCACATCACCGATTTTGTTATATATGATACTCATGAAGGAATAAAGCCTTCCCATTGGGGAAGATGAAACTTTAATAGCCTTCCCCCTGGGGAAGATGAAACTTTAATAGCCTTCCCCCTGGGGGAAGGTGTCAGCGAAGCTGACGGATGAGGGGATTAAGCTCCCAGAGGTGCACTATGGATACGGAAATTACAAAAAGCGGAAGAAAAAATATAGGAGTGTTTTTTAACTGTTCCGAGGTTAGATTTCAGAGGAAATTCTGCCATGCGCTATCAAGCGCCGCCAAGAAGATGGACTACAACCTTCTTTTCTTCATGACGTTCGAGGTCATTGACGACGAGAGCGATTTTAACAAGATGAATGAAAAGATGATGAAGTTCGCGCCAATAGAGCACCTGGACGCCATAATTGTTGCATATGATACTTTCGACAGGCAGTCTATCAGACAGGTACTTGAGGATGAGATAAGGGCGAGAGCAACCTGCCCTGTTATCAGCTTCAGGGAAAAGTACAAGGATTTTCTATGCATCTTAAGTAATGCAAATGACGCAATTATTAATATAATTAATCACCTTGCGGATTATCATCACTGTAAAAATATAGCTTTTATGGCGGGCTATGAGGACCATTACGACAGTAATGAGAGACTTAAAAGGTATCTTGAAACAATGAAAGCCAAGGGGCTTCCCGTCTATGATAACTTTGTTTTCCACGGCGATATGTGGAGATTTAAAGGCGAGGAAGCTTTCAGATATTTCTTCCAGGATCCCGATCATATACCGGATGCAATAGTCTGCGCTAACGACCATATGGCGAGAGCTCTTAGTAATGCGGCTATTGAGCATGGAGTGCGGGTTCCCGAGGATTTGAAGATAACCGGTGTCGACGATATAGCTGAAGCTGTGGAATACCATCCTACACTTACCACTGTTAGCGTAGACCTCGAAGGCATGGCTGAGCGCACCATGGAAGTGACTGACAAGCTCATCAATCACCAGTATATAAAGAATGTTATAGCTGTTCCAGCGAAGATTATGTACAGAGAGAGCTGCGGCTGCTACGGTGAAGAGGTAATGGTTTCTTATCAGCAGCAGCTGAATCAGTATTATGAGAGAATGAGTCATCTGCTTGGACAACCGCATAACCAGACAATGTTCCAAATAGACCTCGACGGATGCAATACAATGGAGGAACTTCTTGATACTATTCAGAGGAACGTTGATCTCGTGGCAAAGCATAAATCTCTTTATATATGCCTGTCCGGCGAGGAGAACGAAAACGGTGGCAGAACCTTTTCCGAGGATGTTATGGATGTTGTGCACCCTATCTTTGCGTACAACAAAGGACAAAGGCTCGAGATACAGAACAAATCCTTCAGGACAGACAATCTGCTCATGGTGGATGTATATGAAAAGAATAAGCCCAAAACCATATATTTTTCGCTGCTGCACGACAGCCATAATTGCATAGGCTTTATGGCATCGGAGTTCGATTCCATGAAGGATACGGTTGATCAGTATTATTTTGACTGGGTTCTGAAAATATCGCTCGCCCTGAATAAGCATTTCATTTCAGCTGAGCTAAAACACCTTCTGGAGCAGACAAAACAGAAGAGTCTTACTGATTTCATGACCGGTATGAGTAACCGCCGCGGTTTTGAGATGTGGGTTTCAAAGAATACAAAGGAATGGATTGCATCTAAGGAAGAAATCGCATTCATGACGCTCGACCTCGACGGCCTTAAGAAGATTAACGACAATCTTGGACACGAGGCAGGAGATATGGCTATAGTAACTGCCTCTAAGATCATAAAAAAGAAATGCCCCAAGAGCGGCATCTGCGCGCGAACCGGCGGCGATGAGTTTCTCATGGTATTCCCTGCTTCAAAGGCCTCACCCGAGGAGGTGGCAGCCAAGATTGAGAGCAGTATGCAGAGAAAAAATGCAGCCGGAGCCTTCCCCTTCAAACTGAGTATTTCTCAGGGCTGGTACATAACCAAGATGCAGCATACCACCCGCGTGGAAGACTGTCTCGCCGAGAGCGACAAAAAAATGTACGAAATGAAGGACCTCCACCACCAGGACGAAACCATGTAAAAAATACGCCCCCTAGATATGTGTATTCGCTCCCAGCCTCGTTGCGCTACGCGCATAATCGGCTGGTTTCGAACACATATATCCCGGGGGCGTATTATTCAATAGAGTTTAGGGTATCAATACCGATAAGCTGTGTAGTAGATTTCGTAGGTGTCGGCGCCATCGGGAGGAGTGAGATCGTTTACTACCGTTTCGCCGGCCTTTACGTTGTAGTTACTGTTTACAACATAGGAATCCTCGAAACCTACGATATTGTGATCTTCATCGAAGAACAAAGTAGCTGCCTGGATGGTACTGATATCCTTGTCGCTATTGTTTGTTGCCTGGATGATCAGCTTGCCGTTGCTGGACATTTCTGCCTCAAGGGTTACATCTTTTTGTGCAGGAACAATGTACTGTGCACTGTCGATATTGATCTTGTAATCGTAAGTTTCCGCATCATCAGAATCAAGGAAAAGAGCATAGAGTACAAACCATTGACGGCCAACTACGTAAGAACTGTAGGATGAGCCGGTTTCCAGAATATTATTGTTTGCATCATAACTAACGGTATCCCAGGATACCTCAAGATCCTCATCTGTATTGTTTTGGCATACGGCGATAAGGTACTTATAACCCCACTCAGAAGAGTGCTCATAGGTTTCCATTACCTGAATATCGGCATCGGGAGAGGTTGCGTCAATCATATCGCTATCGGTGGCTGCAGCTGCCAGGGCGGTGTTTGCTGAAAGTAAAAAAATAATCATCGCTGCCATGAAAGATTTCAATATTTTCATAGTAAGAGACCTCCTTTTCGCAAGAAATTTCCTACATATAATCTAGCTTAATCATGTGTACGTGACATGTCCGAGGTCTGTATTTTTTATAAAAAAAGGATGAAAAATATGGTAAGATAGGGATGCGGCACGCCGAAAAATCAGGAGGAGATACGTTAATGGCACAGCTATATTTCAGATACGGCGCGATGGGATCATCCAAGACAGCCAACGCGCTAATGGTCAATTACAATTATCATGAGAGAGGTAAAAACTCGATCATATTAAAGCCCGGTCTTGAGAACAGAGACGGAGCTACAATCATAAGATCAAGAATCGGCCTTCAGGCAGAGTGTATGCTTGTGGAGGATTTTTTGGATGAATACCACAGAAAGCATAAGATGATTGAAAAATACGATGCAATCATAGTCGATGAGGCCCAGTTCCTTACTGCAGAGCAGGTCGATATGCTCTCGGACATCGTTGACTTTGATAAGGTTCCCGTAATCTGCTACGGACTTCGTACTGACTTCCAGGAGAAATTTTTCCCGGGTTCTGCACGCCTTATGGAGATCGCAGACAAGATAGAAGAGGTCAAGACCGTCTGCTGGTGCGGAAGGAAGGCAACCTGCAATGCCAGAATATGCGATGGCAAGATCGTACGTGACGGCGAGCAGGTCTTCATGGGCGGCAACGAAAGCTACATCGCCCTCTGCCGCAAACATTTCAAGAAGGGCAAGCTTACGATATAAAACATAAGCCCCGGCAATATATGTTCAGACCAGACCGATTATGCACGAAGTGCAACGAGGGCTGGAATGAATATATATTGTCGGGGCGTATTATTTTATAAAAAGATTACTTAATCGATCCTGCGTTAGATTTGTCTACCGGTGTGAAGGGAACCCATACAAAGGTGAGGTCGTCGGTTACATACTCGACATCCTTTGTGGTTCCTTTTTTTGCAAGAGCGATAGCTGCTTCGATGCAAGCTGCGCCTTGGCCGGATGCAGACTGGAGAACTGTGAACTGCATGCCTCCGTTCATAATGGAAGCGCAACCGTCTGTTGTTGCATCAATACCTACAACAGGAATAGCAGAGGTATCAATACCCAGATCGTTCATTGCTTGAACAACACCAAGAGCCATTGAATCGTTATTGCAGATTACACAGTCATAGGGTTGCTGAGTTTTAAGGAAAGTCTTGAAACCATCGGCTGCCTTCTGAGTGTCCCAGTAAGCTGTATCGTTGAATACATAGTTTACGTCTACGCCATTATCAATGAAATACTTTTTAACCGCATGAGTTCTCTTGATAGCAGCGGGGTGTCCGGGCTGTCCCTGGAAAAGAACTACATTAAGGCTCTTCGGTTTTCCGAGAGTGTTCCATACATATTCGGCCTGCATGGTTCCTGCATCAATCTCATAACTACCCACATACATGTATTTGTCGGGCTTGAGATAATCATCAGCAGGCTGTGTGTTGGTGAACAGAATTGGAATATCACCTGCTATAACCTCAAGCTGAAGTGCAGTATCGGCATCTACAGGATTGCAGATAATGGCATCGTAGCCCTTTGCTGCAGCATCTCTGAACTGCTGAACCTGCTCATCCACGGTGGCGCACGGGGTTCCTACATCTACAGTTACGCCATTTTTTGCACCTGCTTCAATTACTGAGTTCTGGACAAGCTCTTTGAAATCATCAAGAGTCAGTGTGGAGAAAAACACCTTCACACCGGATCCATCGGATCCGCCACCGGAGGAAGCTTTTCCGCATCCTGTCAGGGTGGATGCCGTAAGAACAAGAACTACAGCAATACTTAATATTTTAGTATAAAAATTCTTCTTCACGATAAGACCTCCTCTTAAATCTTGAACTTCTGAACATGGGAAGTAAGAGTGTCGGATGTGCCTGCCAGCTCGTGGGAGTTGTTTGCCACATCTTCACTGTGCTTGGAAATGTTCTTTGCTTCCACAACCATGTTCTCTGAGGTTGCCAGTATCTCATCAGCGCTGGCTGCCTGTTCTTCGGCAATGGCAGCTACGTTCGTTGCTACATCATCAACCTTTTCAACATCTCTGATCATTTCTTCTATGCAGTCATTTGATGCTTGTATGTTCTCATAAATCTGATCGAAGGTTTCTACAGCTACATGGATAAGCTCACTGTTTTCTTCAATGCTGTCGGCACTTGCATTAGCCTGGCCTACAGCCTCATCGATAAGTCTGTGAACTTCCTCAATCAGGTTGGAGATATTGGTTGCACTCTCTGAACTTGTCTGAGCAAGCTTTCCGATTTGAGTAGCTACAACAGCAAAGCCTTTTCCGGCTTCACCTGCTCTTGCTGCCTCGATAGATGCATTGAGTGACAACAGGTTTGTCTCTTCAGCAATTTCACCGATCATGCTGACAATATTTGTAATTTCTTCGGAAGCCTTTCCGACTTCGTTGATGGAATCAACAAGTTTGGTATTTGCGGTCTGGATACCATCCATGGCATGGGATAATTTTTCCATATCCTCGCGGCCCTTCTGGGAAATCTTTACGGTTTCCTTCATGCTCTCATCAGCCTTGACAGAATTGTCACGGGTGTCGGCAACAACAGCTGCAAGAGTGGTAGCATTGTTTGCAATATCGCCGACAGCTAAAGCAAGCTGATCAACGGTGTCGTTCAGCTGCTGCATTGCCTCAGCCTGTGACTGGGATGCATCGAACATGCTTCTTGAAACGGAATCTGAAGCCTCGGACTCTGCCTTAAGCTTTTCGGACTCTTCGCTGATACTTGACAGCATATGTCTCATGCTCTCAACGAATTCTGCAATCTTTCCGCCCATGGCACCGATTTCATCATTACTCTCTGCTTTGACATCAATCGTGAAGTCACCTTCACTCATAGCGTTGATACTCTTGGTGATGCCTGCAAGAGGAGCAATAACTCTGCTGACAACATAGAGAATCATGATGGTGATGAGAATGGTTGCTATGAGACCTGCAATTACAAGGTAATTAACAAGCTCTTTGATGCTGGCCATTATTACGTCCTGTTCGATATATGATACAAGTACCCAATCAGTTCCGGTTATTGTTTTGAAAGCAACTACATAGTCGCCGATTTGTTTCGTTGTATAGTTTTCAGCGTTAATTGCCTTTGCCACGTTGGCAAGAAGAACATCACCATTGTCCTCCGCAATCTTAGTGGATACAAGAGCAGTGTCTCTGTGAGCAAGAATCGTATTATCATTTGTGTCTACGAGGAAAGAACTGGCCTTATCCATCTTGACACCTGAATTTACGATAATGGTGATTTTATCAAGGGTAACATCAGCTGCTATAACCTTGATAGATTCGTCGCCCATGTTTAAGATACCGGATGCACTTATAACATCCTTGCCCTGGGAGTTTGTATAGGAAGTTCCGTACTGAAGATTAACTCTTGAAAGACCCTGTTTATACCAGGTGGATTCAGTGGGATTCGCTTCCTCCAGAGTAGATTCGGTGGCCTTATAATATGCGCCATCGGCAGTTCCTATGCGGAGTCCCTCGGGGGAATCACTGTTATAGCCATAGAAACCGTCCAAAATAGTCTGGAGCTGTGCTTCATCAGGGTTTGCAGCTTCTATGGACTGCTTTGCCGTTGAGAAATACTCCAGATTCTTATTTAGCCATGCAACGATGTTATCAGCCTGATTCGAAATTGAGGAATTCAGGTTGGACGTTGCAAGCTCGGTCATACGCTTTTTGGACATGGTGGAAGCGATGGCGATAAGAATGATGATCATGATTACTACGATAGGAACGATGTATAGCAGAAGCTTGTTCCTTATCTTTCCGGTTTTGCGGATTTTTGTGGGCTTGTCACTCATAATGTCCTCCTTAGTAAAAAGGAAATAACTGTTATTTGATAAAAAATTGCGCTTAATTATTTTGATGATATGGCAATCCTATTTATCATTAATAAACGTATCATATTCCTATAAAAAGACTCTTTTTATATTCTTAAATTTGCATAAAATATTACGAAAAAAAGCACAAACTAAAATGATGTACTTTCATGGTTTTTGACGTGTTTTCATTGAAAAATCTGCCGTAAAAGCATATACTTTTATGTAAATCAGCGCTAATTGCGCTAAGTAGAGATAGGGGGCAATTAAATATGGGTAATGATGAAGTGATGCAGAAATTACTGGACAATTCCAATAAGAGCCTTAAACTTCAGAAAATCAGAACTGTTTGCGTTCTGGTGATACTGGTTGCAGTGGGTATTTCGATTTTTGCAATTGTTCCCAGAGTCGTAAGCACTCTGGATAAGGTTGAGACGGCAGCGACTTCTGTTTACGAGACTATTGGCAAGGCAGAAGCCACAATAGATAATATTGATAAGATGGCCGAGTCACTTAAGTCCACCGGTGATAACATGAATTCGATTTTGAATGATAACGGTGATAAGCTGACAGAGTCTCTTGATAAAATGGCAAACATTGATTTCGACGGCCTGAATCAGGGTATTAAGGATCTTCAGGATGCGATCGGACCTTTAGCCAATTTTATGAACAAATTCAGATAATCTATAAACTAACTTAGGAGGGTATGAAAAATGGCAACAAAGAAGACTACAGATAAACTCAAGGATATTGCTAAGGATGTACAGGAGGCTGCAAAGCCCTATGTTGAAAAGGTAGAGCCCTACATCGAGAAGGCAAGGGAGAAGGCTGAGCCGATGCTTGACGAGGTTAAAGAAAAGAGCGCTCCCGTGATCAAGGATGTAAAGGAAAAGGCTGATCCTGTGATCAAGGATGTTATGGAGAAAGCAGATCCTGTTATAAAAGAAGTAAAGAAGAGAACTGCTCCCGCAACAAAGGCTATTAAGGAGCAGAGTGAGAAGGCTGCGGATGCGGTCAAGGCAGCAACTAAGGATATCACTGAGACAGCTGCCAAGAAGAGCACCAAGACTGAGTTCTTTATCCAGTATCAGGACTACGAAGTAAGAACTCAGGATATTGCTGATAAGATTCGCGAGCAGTACATATCTTTAGGCCACAAGGCATCTGACATCAAGGAGCTTCAGATTTACTTAAAGCCCGAGGAAAATGCTGCCTACTATGTGGTTAACCACAAAGACACAGGAAAATTTACATATTAAAAGAAAAGATCACCTGGCGAGAGTATTCGAGCCAGGTGAAATCATTGGAGCACTTATGGCTATTGAAAAGAAAGTATTTTTTAATCTAAAGCACTATGAATACGGCGAAGCATTCTTTGGAAGCTACAAAGGAATGCGTTACCGTCTTGCCAGAGAACCGCTTGAAAACGTGGTTTTCACACCTGTGGAGCAAAGAAATCCGGAATCCCGTCTCATGGCCACGGTCTGGCCTGAGCCCTACAGCTATCACGACACTGAGGACGAAAAGAAGATCTCTGAAAAGTTCGAGATTACAGAGGAAGGCTTCGACGCTGCCATCGCCTGGATAAACGAACAATACGAGTCGAATGAGTGGTAAATCAATTTTTTTCATAAATTTAAAAGGAAATACAAAATTCCCGCAGAATATTACTAAAGTGAGGAGTTTTTCCGGGAAAATCCAAGATTTCAGGCTTGGTACCAGACTGGAGTGTGTATGAAAATACGTGAAAGCTTAGAAAACAGAGAAAGACTGAACCTAAGTCCGTATGCTACCCTTAGCATGAATTCCAGGGGGAGGAACACGGAGGAGGAACCCTGTGATATCAGACCTTGCTTCCAGAGGGACAGGGACAGAATCCTATATTCCAAATCTTTCAGGCGACTAAAGGATAAGACGCAGGTTTTCCTGACGCCGGACGGCGATCATTACAGAACCAGGATGACCCATACGCTTGAGGTTGCCCAGAATGCCAGAACTATAGCGAGAGCGCTTAAGCTCAATGAGGACCTGGCAGAGGCGATTGCCTTTGGACACGACCTTGGACACACACCCTTCGGCCATGCCGGAGAGCGGGCACTCAATGAGATATGTCCCTATGGTTTTAAACATAACGAGCAGAGCCTTCGAACAGTGGAACTTTTGGAGAAGGACGGACAGGGACTCAACCTTACTTTTGAAGTAAGGGATGGAATTATCAATCATGAGATGGACACGACTCCCGTAACTCTCGAGGGAAGAGTGGTGCGTCTTTCTGATAAGATTGCTTACATTCACCATGACATGGATGACGCTATCCGCGGAGGCATTCTTAAGGAATCCGATGTGCCTGAGAATATTTCAAAAGTAATCGGACACAGTAACCGCGAGTGGCTAGACACCTTTATCCATGACATTGTGGAGGCCAGCACCAATCACAACGACATCCTCATGTCGGAGGAAGTTCATGAAGCCCTTATGGCGCTTCGAGCTTTCATGTTTAAGAGCGTTTATACCAATCCGAAGGCCAAGAACCAGGAGGGGAAGGCCGAGAATCTTGTGAAGATACTTTACCAGTACTACATGGATCATGAAGATCTTCTGCCGGATTACCTGAAAAGACTCATGGATTCACAGCCAAAAGAAAAGCTTGTCTGTGACTACATAAGCTCAATGACAGACCGTTTTGCGATTGCAAGGTTCCAGGAGTACTTCGTACCCAAGAGCTGGAACGTTCTTTGACCTCTATGCCTTCCCCTTGGGGGCGCTCGACGTCCGGGGGACGTCGGTTCAGCGCGGACCGAAGCGGAGCGGAGACAGGTGGCGCGAAGCGCCGGATGAGGGGAAATATATTTACGGGACAACAACATGAGATATTCTGACGAGATCATAGAAGAGGTCAGATCCCGCAACGACATCGTCGACGTTATAGGTCAGTATGTAAGCCTTAAACGAGCAGGTGCCAACTACGTGGGACTGTGTCCTTTTCATAATGAAAAGTCGCCATCCTTCAGCGTATCGCCGGGCAAGCAGATGTTTTACTGCTTCGGCTGCAGAGTGGGTGGAAACGTCTTTTCATTTTTGATGAAATACGACAACTTAACATTCGGAGAAGCCATGAAGACGCTGGCAGAGAGAGCCGGTGTTAAGCTTCCTGAGGAGGATGAATCCCCGGAAGCGAAGAGGATGCGTGACAAACGCCAGACTCTCCTGGAGATAAACAAGGAAGCTGCCAAATACTACGTATATCAGCTGAAATCTCCGGCCGGTGAGAAAGGCCTTAAATACTTTAAGGATAGAGCTCTTTCCGACGAGACCATCAAAAAGTTCGGGCTTGGGTATTCCAATGTCACGAGCGACGACCTCGTGAAGTATTTAAAGAGCAAGGGCTACAGCGACTCCCAGATAATTGACGCGGGGCTCGCCTCACACGATGAAAAGTACGGAACGCACGATAAGTTCTGGAACCGTGTGATGTTTCCGATTTTAGATGCAAACTCAAAGGTCATAGGCTTCGGCGGACGAGTGATGGGAGATGGCAAACCCAAGTACCTGAACTCTCCGGAGACCATGATTTTCGATAAGAGCCGAAACCTTTTCGGACTTAATTATGCAAAAAATGCCAGGGCAGGTTACATCATAATCTGCGAGGGATACATGGATGTCATAGCGATGCATCAGGCCGGATTTAATATGGCGGTTGCTTCACTTGGAACGGCGTTCACATCCCAGCAGGCAAGTCTTTTAAAGCGTTACACGGATCTGGTTATATTGTCCTACGACAGTGACGGAGCGGGAACGAGTGCCGCACTTCGAGGGATAGAGATATTAAAGGGCGCGGGATTAAAGGGAAAAGTACTCAACTTAAAGCCCTACAAAGATCCCGATGAATTCATAAAAAATGAAGGAAGGGAAGCCTTTGAGGAGAGAATCAAAAAGGCTGAAAATCCGTTTTTCTTTGAAATAGCAGTAAAAGAAAAAGAGTTTGATATGAGCGATCCGGCCGAGAAGACAGAGTTTCACAGATATATAGGAAAAAAACTCTGTGAGTTTACCGAGGCAGTGGAGCGTGAGAATTACCTTGAGGCGGTAGCACAGCGCTATATGATAAGTGCTGATGATTTGCATAAACTGGTGGCGGGACTTGCCGCCGAGGGCGGTATTGTGAAGTCTTCAGACAGACCGAAGACGCCTAAGCAGTACAACACTCCAAAGGAGGATCCATCGAGAAAACCGCAAAGACTACTTATAACATGGCTTGCAGATGAGCCTGAAGTTTTTTCGGCAGTAAAGAAATGGATAGGTCCAAAAGATTTTGCAGATGATATGTACCGCAGCATCGCGGATGAAATGTGGAAGGGACTGGATGACGGAAGTTTTGATCCGGCGAAGGTCATGAACCATTTTACCGATGAAGAGGAGCAAAGAGAGGTCGCAGAGCTTTTCAACACTAACCTTGTTAAGGTGGATACAAAAGATGAACGTGAAAAGGCTATGCATGACATTCTCTATGACATAAAAAAATCCGGCTATGAAAAAACGCTGTCGGATATGGAGGCAGATGCTCCGGAGAGGTGGAATTACACTCTCGAAGGCAAACGTATGCTGGAGGAATTGTCGAGAACGAAGATCGTTTTGAAGGCATGAGACAAAAGTTGAAAGGATGGGTAACGTAGTGGCAGATAAGAAAGTGACCGGCAAGGCAGCTGACAAGGATAAAGCAAAGAAGACTGTCGCAAAGACAGCAGAAAAGAAGGAAACGGCAAAGAAGGCAGCTAAGGAAGAGACAGCAAAGAAAGAAACCGCTAAGAAGGAAACTGCAAAGAAAGAGCCTGCAAAGAAGGCGGCTGAAAAAAAGCCTGTTGAGAAAAAAACAGCAGAGAAGAAAGAGACAGTAAAGAAGGAGACTGCTAAAAAGGAGCCTGCAAAGAAGGCTGCTGAGAAGCCTGTAGAGAAGAAGGAAACAGCTAAAAAAGAGACAACAAAGAAAGCTGAGAAAGCTAGTTCTTCAAAGAAGGCAGCTAAAGAAAAGGAAGATACAAGCGCTAAGGGCGAACAGAGTAGTGAGGGTCTCGATGATGAGACCAGAGAGAAGTTTTTACAGAAAATCAGAGAACTTCTCGCTCTTGGCAAAAAGAAGCAGAACACTCTCGACTACAACGAGATTAGTGATTTCTTAAGAGAACTTAATCTGGATGAGGACAACCTCGACAGAGTTCTTGAGCAGCTTGAGGCTGCAGGAATCGACATTATCAGAATGGAAGATGATGTGGATGTTGATATTCCCGATGATGACGGTGTGGTACTCGGTGATGAGGAAGAGGTTGATATGGAAAATATCGACCTGTCGGTTCCGGACGGAATCAGCATCGAGGATCCTGTTCGTATGTACCTTAAGGAAATCGGTAAGGTTCCGCTTCTTACAGCTGACCAGGAGATCAATCTTGCGCAGCAGATGGAAGACGGTATGATGGCAGAGCGTATCATGGAAGCCGGCGGCGCCGATAAGGTAGATGTCAAAGAGGAAGAACAGGAAGCTTACGAGCGAGTTAAGGACAAGGATGAGAAGGAACTTAAGAGTATTTCCTTCATGGGAAATGAGGCAAAGAAGCGCCTTGCAGAAGCTAACCTCAGACTTGTTGTAAGTATTGCAAAGAGATATGTCGGAAGAGGAATGCTTTTCCTTGACCTTATTCAGGAGGGTAACCTCGGTCTTATAAAGGCAGTTGAGAAGTTCGATTTCCGTAAGGGATTCAAGTTCTCCACATACGCTACATGGTGGATCCGTCAGGCCATCACACGTGCGATCGCCGATCAGGCCAGAACTATCCGTATCCCTGTACATATGGTTGAGACTATCAACAAGCTTATCCGTATCAGCAGACAGTTACTTCAGGAACTCGGCCGCGAACCCACTCCCGAGGAGATTGCCAAGGAGATGGGCATTCCGGTAGAGCGTGTGCGTGAGATCTTAAAGATTTCACAGGAGCCCGTATCACTTGAGACTCCTATCGGTGAGGAGGAAGATTCACATCTTGGTGATTTCATTCAGGATGACAATGTTCCGGTACCCGCTGATGCAGCAGCCTTCACACTCCTCAAGGAGCAGCTCGTTGAAGTTCTCGGAACCCTTACAGAGCGTGAGCAGAAGGTACTTCGCCTCCGTTTCGGTCTTGATGACGGAAGAGCAAGAACTCTTGAAGAAGTCGGCAAGGAATTCAACGTAACACGTGAGCGTATCAGACAGATCGAGGCGAAAGCGCTCCGTAAACTTCGTCATCCCAGCCGCAGCAGAAAACTTAAGGATTATCTGGATTAACACTATGAAAAATGTGATTTTATCTAAGAGACTTAGCGCAGTAGCAGAGCTTGTAAAAGGCTCTGCCTGCGTGTGCGATATCGGGACGGATCATGGATTCGTTCCGATTTATCTTATTAATTCCGGCGTCTGTGATCATGTGATAGCTATGGACATAAACGAAGGACCGCTGGAGAGGGCAGGACAGCACATCGCCGAATACGGTCTTGGAGACAAGATAGAAACAAGGCTCTCAAATGGCATGGAAAAGCTGAAGCCAGGCGAGGCTGATACGATTATCTGCGCCGGCATGGGCGGACTACTGATGAAGAGAATCCTCGAAGAGGGCTCTCCCCGTGAAAAAGGGATAAAGAAAATGATCCTTCAACCCCAGTCGGACCTCAGAGTTTTCAGAGAGTATCTGAGGCAGCAGTGTTTTTTCATAGAGGATGAGGCTGAGATTTTCGAGGATGGAAAATACTACACCGCCATGCTTGTAAGAGTAAGCGACGATGATAATAATGAAGCTTATGAGAAGGTAGTGGAAGAAATATCTTCCGCTGAAGACGCCATCAGAATCTGCGACCGCTTCGGCCCCACTCTTTTCCTTAACAGGGATAAAACTCTCTACGAGTACCTGACCCACGAGAAGAGCGTCCTGGAAAGCATTTTATTAAAATTATCTGAAAATGAGCATAGCGAAAGAATACATGATATTATAAGTAAAATAAACGATATTTCAATCGTACTTAATTTGTATTAACGCCTTCCCCTAAGGGAGGTATTAGCGAAGATATCATTTTTTGCCTTCCCCTTGGGGGAAGGTGTCAGCAAAGCTGACGGATGAGGGGGTATCAATATGCCAAGACTCAATATAGAAGGCGAAGAACGCGAATACGCAAAGGGCACAACCTTTGAAGAGATAGCCGGAGAATTCCAGCACAAGTATGACAATCAGATTGTAGCAGTGGTTTACGGATCCAGAATCCGTGAGCTCATGAAAAAAGTGGACAGGGATGAAGACCTGACCTTTATTACTACTGCGGATGAGATTGGCAACAACACCTACACCCGTACTGCTATCATGATGCTCATCAAAGCTGTTCGCGATGTCTCAGGAAAACATCATGCCTTCACTAAGGTTGAATACAAAATTGGCAACGGTTTTTACTGCAGTATAAAAAGTGACTTCAAGGTAACTGAAGTGTTCGCTGAAAATGTCCAGAAGCGAATGCAGGACATGGTGGACGATGCCCTTCCGATAACCAAGAAGGGGTATCCCCTTGACGATGCCATCGAGATTTTCAGAAAAGAGGGCATGGACGACAAGGTTAGACTTCTTCGCTACAGAAGAAGCTCCGAGGTCAATGTCTATAAGCTCGATGAATTCAGCGACTATTTCTATGGATATATGCTTCCGAACACCTCTTATGTAAAGTGGTTCAAGGTTGAAAAATATCACGACGGACTTATTTTGCATCTTCCTTCCAGAAAAAAGCCTGATCAGATCACGGAGAGTGAGCCCAGGGAAAAGCTGTTCAATGAAATGGTCCGTTCCACAAAGTGGGGCGAGATGATGGGAATTGAAACTGTCGGAGACCTCAATGATGCCATCTGCAGAGGCGAGTTCAATGACATTATGCTTGTGCAGGAAGCCCTTCAGGAGAGGCGTATCGGAGAAATTGCCCAGAAAATCTATGAGCGCAAGGATGTAAAATTTGTGATGATCGCAGGGCCAAGCTCCTCGGGAAAAACCTCCTTTGCCAACAGACTTTCAATTCAGATGCGTACCTACGGTCTTCGTCCGCATCCGATCAGTCTTGATAATTACTTTGTGAACAGAGAGGATACTCCTCTTAACGAGGATGGAAGCTACAACTTTGAATGTCTCGAGGCACTTGATGTCGAGCAGTTCAACAAGGATATGGTGGCTCTTCTTGAGGGCAAAAGAGTTGAGATGCCGACCTTTAACTTTGTCACCGGTAAGCGTGAGATGAACGGAGACTTTATACAGCTTAAGCCCGGCGATGTACTTGTTATCGAGGGTATTCACGGTCTTAATGAGAAGATGAGCTATGCCCTTCCGGCAGAGTCCAAATTCAAGATTTATATCAGTGCGCTGACAACACTTAGTATTGACGGGCATAACAGAATCCCCACAACTGACGGGCGTCTAATCAGACGTATAGTACGTGATGCCAGAACGCGCGGCGCCACCGCAAAGCACACAATTGCAATGTGGGATTCCGTAAGACGCGGCGAACACCAGAACATCTTCCCGTTCCAGGAAGGTGCGGATGAGATGTTCAACTCCGCCCAGATATACGAACTTGCGGTTTTGAAGCAGTACGCAGAGCCCCTCCTATTTGCTATCAAAAAGGATGAGCCCGAGTACTTCGAGGCAAAGCGCCTCCTCAAATTCCTCGACTACTTTGTTGCAGTCGACTCGCAGACACTTCCCAAGAACTCACTCACCAGGGAGTTTGTCGGTGGCAGCTGCTTTAAGGTGTGAGGATATATTGGATATTATTGGAAATACGAGTAAAATAGGCGTGCATAATTGTACGTCTATTTTTGTACTCATTTTCAAATATGCTTGACATAATTTAATTCATTGCTACAATTCTTATGTATGAGCAGGACAAATGATCGCGGCCGCTAGTCCCGTAAGGGCGCGGGTGAGGAAAGTCCGGGCTTCGTAGGGCAGGATACCGGATAACGTCCGGCGGAGGTGACTCCCGGGAAAGTGCAACAGAAAACAACCGCTCTTTATGAGTAAGGGTGAAAAGGCGGTGTAAGAGACCACCGTGCAGATGGTAACATCTGTAGCCATGTAAACCCTATCCGAAGCAAGACCAAAAAGAAAACTATGGGCCGGCCCGGTCCGTTTTCAGGTGGGTCGCTTGAGGCTGTCGGTAACGGCAGTCCTAGATAGATGATCATTCTCGACATAACCCGGCTTACAGGCCTGCTCATACATAAAAGGACGAAAGCCCTGCTATAGGATTGATATCGGCAATATGGTATGTGTCATTTTATCGAATCTATAGCAGGGTTTTTGGATATAAAAATGTCCGAAACCGGAGAGAAAAGTAATCATGCATCTGAAAAAGATATTAACAGTATTACTTGCCATGCTTATCACTGTTGGCGTGGATTCATTACATACATCTGCCCAGGGTCCTATGCCTTCCGAAATTGCACAGGACATGCTTTCTATTGATGCATTTGCAGTTCCCTACAATTTTCCAGAAACAAATACAGAAGATGCAGTTATAAAAACTGCGCTAAATGTACGACCTTCAACTGTTCAGATACAGGTTGGCAAGCAGTACGGAACCGGAAATATCATATCCATAAATTCAGAAAAAATAAGGATTCTAACAGCAGCGCACGTGGTGCAGAAGTGGGATAATTCAGAAAGTAATTATGTCATTTTCTTTAATGGCAAAGTGGCAGATGCGAACCTTGATACAATCGATGATTATTATGATGCTGCAATTATCAGTGTTGAAACGGCAGCATTAGAGCCCTATGATTTAATGAATCTCAGAAGGGTTACTTTGGATTACTCTGTCATGTCAGGTTTTGATAAGCAAAAAGATGAGACCGTAATTGCGATTGAATCCAATCATCTCGTAAATGCCAAGGAAGTCCAGACCTACAACTACTATGGTAACGACACCGGTATCGCCGGCAAGTATATTTACGGTCCTGTCATCAATCCCGATATTCTTGTTGTCGACTACGGCTATAAGATGATCTATACAAAACTTGCTGCCCACAGTGGAATGTCCGGCGGCGGTATATTTGACATAAACGGACATTATGTCGGTATTCTTGTCGGCGGCTCCGATACAGGTGAAACTGTTGGCGTCAGACTGACAGACATAAAGCCGCTGCTTTCCATGAGTGAACACTAGACTGCAACAGAGCCTCCCCTTTTTAGTTACCTCTAACAAAATCTTAAGCCTTTCTTAATTTCAAAAAAATCTCTTGCCACAAAATTTTTGCTGTGGTATAGTCTCAACTTGTCGGCATTCAGTCGACAAATGTTCCGGAGTTTCTCCGTGACGATTTTCCATTTATTTTTTTCCAAGAAGTTTTTATGAAAGGCGGTTTTTAGTTTTATGAGACCAATTAAACAAAGTAACTCGATGAAAGAGCTTTTAAAGAAGCTTAAGAGGCATGATACGCTTGTCCTTGGATCAGCTGTAGTGCTTGCGACTATAATGTGTGGAGGATTCGTCTATGTGACAACTCCGGCGATAAGTGCCGATGCAGCTCAGCAGGAGGTTAAAAAGGACTCACTCGGAGTACAGAAAAAAGCGAACGATCAGCTTAAGGAGATTGAGAATTATCTTGAGAGACTTGATAAGGTTGTTACAGAAAGCTCAGAGCTGGTGAAAGAAGTTCAGACTGTTCAGAATGAGCAGAAGGAGCTTACGGAGAAAACTCTGGAAAAAGAGAAAACTCTGGAAAAAGAGAAGAACAACAGCACAAATACTAATACAAACACAAACAGCACAAAGGTTGTAGAGAAGATAAACGGACTTGATAAAGCACTCGAGTCTATACATTCAGAAATTACCACTACCAATAATCAGATTAAGAAACTCCAGGAGAGCATGGAAAAGGGCGGAAATAAAGATTCTGACAAGGATAAGGAGAGCTTTGCCCAGATTACGAATGCACTCAGTGATATAAAAAAGAGCTGTGATAAGTCGGGCGGTGATGTGTCAGGACTTTTGGCAGAACTTAAAGAGAGCAAGAAGGAAAATTCCGATTCACAGAAAACGGTTATCAATAATCTTGAAACCATCGAGAAGACCCTTGAGAAGGTAGAATCAAGAGAGAATCTCACAAGGCTTGAGAATGATCTTAAGAGCACTCAGACTACCTATATCAATATGCTTGATAATGTTGAAAAGAGCGTGAGCAAAACAACTGAGGGCGTGAAGAAGGTTGGAGATAAAGTCAGCAAGGTTTCCGAACATATTAATAATGTTGGAAGTGATGTTAACAAAGTCTCTGAGAATGTCAACAAGGTTTCAGAAAATGTTAATAGCGTTGGAGATGGAGTAAACAAAGTGGCTGAAAATGTTAATAACATTGGAAGCGGAGTAAATGAGGTTCGTCAGGCACAGATTAGTACAGACAACCGCATTGATGCATTGGGAACAGGTATCGGAGATGTAAAGGGCGATATTGGAACAGTGAATGCTCAGATCGGTGATGTTCAGGGACAGATTGGTTCTGCACGAAGTGATATTGACGAAGTCAGAAATTCACTTTCGGATACAAACTCCAAAATAGATAAGGCTAACACCAAGATTGAAGAAGTTGCCGGAATGGTACAGCAGGTTTTTCAATGTGCGGACAGTAATCGTAATAAACTGGCATCCATACTGTCCGACCTTTGCGGCTATGAAGCCGGTAAGGATGCAACAATGGCTGAGTTGATTGAAGCAGTCAAGCTTATTCCCTCACATGTAATTAGTTCAGGAAATGTAACTTATGAGCATCATTATCATAAGGATGTAAACGGAAATGTAGTCAGTGATAAATCAGCTTCCAAGGGAGGTTGCTTTACTTCACCGGTATATCACAAACATATAAGCTCATGTTACGAGACTACGAGAACGTATATATATCATCCTCACTTTACTCAGATTAGTGAGGAGACTGAAAAGACCGGAAGTAATAAGAAATACAATGTAGGTAATATGAACATCAATGAAAGTAATACGAAATACAAATGTGATGTGTGCGAAATGGTTGTAGATAGAATTCCGGAAGATCATAAACATCAGACTACGGACAGAAACGAGGCGCGACAAAACAGTAATTTTTTTAAGGAGATAACAAATACAAATGTAATTTGCGGGAAAACCGAGCAGACAGCCGAGTATTGGCTTCCGGCGTGCGGTTACAAGCATGGAGATATAACCAAGGCAGTAATCGTTTATCCGAAAGTTTATCAGAATTATGAAGTTAATACACTTAATACTTCTATGGTTTCCAATTATGGTGGAATTGAGATTTCAGAAGAAATATTCAATATGGATAGTTATGGCGCCGAAGCTCAGGATGAAGGAGAAGTGACAGATGAGGAAAGTGCTGATGAAGAGAACAATAACTCCGAGGAATCAGAGAACCCCGATGCGAACGATGATGCAACTGTCCCCGAGGAAAACGCCCCGGCGCAGATTCCTGCTGCTGTAAGTGACGGTAATAGCCAAGGCTAACAGGGTTTCTTGACTAGTAAAGCCTCTGGTAATAAAATATGCGTTGAGACATTTAGTATTAGGAACGGAGTGTGATAAATATGACAAAAATTGATATTATATCCGGTTTCCTTGGAGCTGGAAAGACAACGCTTATTAAGAAGCTTTTAAAGGAAGCTCTTGCAGGAACCAAAACTGTACTTATAGAAAATGAATTCGGTGAGATCGGTATTGATGGCGGATTTTTGAAGGAATCCGGAATCGATATCAGGGAGATGAATTCAGGCTGCATCTGCTGCTCACTTGTCGGTGATTTCGGAACATCTCTTAAGGAAGTAATGGATACCTATGCACCTGAGAGAATTCTCATTGAGCCTTCAGGAGTAGGAAAGCTTTCCGATGTTATGAGAGCTATTCAGAACGTAGCAGATGAGAGCGAGAACCTTACTATGAACAGCGCCGTTACGGTTGTTGATGTAAGTAAGGCTAAGATTTACATCAAGAATTTCGGTGAGTTTTTCACTAACCAGATTGAAAATGCAGGAACAATTCTCCTTACCAGAACAGATAAGGCTGATGCAGCAAAGATAGAGAAGGCTGTTGAACTTATCAGAGAGCACAATCCCAAGGCTACAATCATTACAACTCCTCTTGCGGAGCTCTCAGGAAAAGAGGTTCTTGATACTTTTGAAGGAAACCATGATCTTGAGGCAGAGCTTTTGAAGGAAGTTCTTGCGAAGAAGGCAGATGAGCATCACCATCATCATGATCACGGTTCCGAGAAGTTTACAGATGAGGAAGGCGTAACTGTATACAGAGCGCACAAGCACGATCATGACCATGAAGATGAGCACGACCATGAGCATGATCACGATCACGAGCATCATCACCACGATCATGATGAGCACGACCACGAACACGAGCATCATCATCACGATCACGATGAGCACGACCATGATCATCATCACGATGCTGACGACATATTCACAAGCTGGGGTATGGAGACACCTGCCAAGTACAACAAGGCAGAGATAGAGGCTATGCTCGGAAGACTTGAGGAAGAGGAGACCTTTGGAGTAGTTCTTCGTGCGAAGGGCATGGTTCCCGATGAGAATGGCGGATGGATTGAGTTTGACTATGTTCCGGGTGAGCCTGTAGTAAGAGACGGTGCAGCAGACGTAACAGGAAAATTCTGCGTAATCGGTGCAGAACTCAACCAGGACAACCTCGAGAAATTATTCAGGAAAAAGCTTTAAAATTTTATGACTATAACAGGCCCCACCGAAAGGTGGGGCAATTGTACATGGAGTATTGTTTTATATGTTTGGAAGGAATAAAGAAAAGAAAATGAAACCGGTTTATGTAATAAATGGATTTCTTGACAGCGGAAAAACGGACTTTTTCAAGTATACTCTTGCTCAGCCTTACTTTAAGACAAAGGGGGAGACACTCCTTATCGTCTGCGAAGAGGGCGAGAATGAGTATGAAGAAAAGCTTCTGACTGCTACAAACACTATTTTGGAAACTATCGAGGATGAAGAGGATTTCACACCCGCAACACTTATGGCTCTCGAGGCAAAATACGATCCCGAGAGAATTCTTATCGAGTACAACGGTATGTGGAATTTCAAGAACTTCAGACTCCCCAAGGCATGGAGACTTGAACAGCAGATTACTATAATAGATGCTTCAAGCTTTGAACTGTATTTTACCAATATGAAATCACTTCTGTCAGAGCAGCTTAGAAATTCAGAGCTTATCCTTTTCAACAGATGTGACGGAATAGAGGATCTTGCTACATATAAGAGAAACGTTAAGGCTATAAACCAGAAAGCGGACATTATTTTTGAAGATATGAATGGTGAGGTGGATGTAACTCTTGATGAGGATCTTCCTTTTGATCTCAACCAGGATCCCATCGAGCTTAATAACTTCGGATATGGAATGTTCTACCTTGACGCTCTTGAGCATGTGGATCGCTATGACGGAAAAAAGGTTAGCTTTACAGCAATGGTCGCTAAGCCCTTTGATATGGCAGACAATGCATTTGTTCCCGGAAGAATGGCAATGACCTGCTGTGCGGAGGATATGCAGTTTTTGGGATTTAAATGCGAATATGATAAGGCATCTGACTTAAAAGAGAAGGAATGGATCAAAATTACAGCAGAGGTAAGAAAAGCTCTCGTTCCCGAATATCAGGGAGTGGGACCTCTTCTTAACGTAGTTGAACTTGAGCACGTCTCAGAGCCCAAGCACCCTGTAATCGATTTTTCGAATCCGGAAGTATAAGATATTACTCTGAATATAGAAAAATAAAAAGCCTTCCCCCTTTAAGGGGCGCTCGACGTCCGGGGGACGTCGGCCCAGCGCGGACCGAAGCGGAGCGTAGACAAGGTGGCACGAAGTGCCGGATGAGGGTAAAAAAATACCTCAGATATCGGTGAGAAGATATCTGAGGTATTTTTATTATTCATATAAATAAATCTTACTGAATCTTGTTAACAGCCTGAGCAAGACGTGAAACTTTTCTTGAAGCTGTGTTCTTCTTGAATACGCCCTTTGACTCAGCCTTGTCGATTGCTGATGTAGCAGCAAGAAGTGCCTTAGCAGCCTCTTCCTTGTTACCAGCCTCGATTGCTGTTCTAACCTTCTTGATTGCTGTCTTAACGCCAGACTTTACAGCCTGATTTCTAGCAGCTTTCTTCTGATTTGTAAGAATTCTCTTCTTGGCAGATTTGATATTAGCCATAATTTCCTCCATATTGTTACTAAATTGAAAATTTGATACGTTATCATTAGGTAATATGGCTATGAAACCGGACACGGACAGTCAATGCCACATACACCATGATATTTTAGCTATTTACAGCTATAATGTCAAGGGTAATTTTGTTCAGAACAATGTCGAAGCCGGATATATGCATAGATAAGTAGTTTCATTAATATAAAATAAAAAAAGTATAATTGCACTTGAAATAAATCATAAACTAGATTATAATTGCAAATTATGTTAAAAGTATGATTGAGTAAAATGTTATTTGTTGGGGCTGACAGTCACTTAATTTGTTTTTTATGAGGTCATATTTATATTATGAAGTACAAATTAAAGCTGATCATAGGACTATTTATATTTTTCTTTGCGCTGACTTTTAATAGTAATTTAAACGTTCAGGCAGAGAATTTCAACTATATATCAAATGATTATGTTAATCCGCCATTACCTGAGATTAATAAACTTGAGCCGGTTATCTATGATGGATTAATGCTTCGTGTTCGTAATGCAGCTAATCTGAACACAGATGCTGATACGGGTATCCACTACAGATATCTCGATGATACTTCGAAGAAGATGTACAGGGCATTATACAAGGCGGCTCTTAATGTATATCCCCATGATACAGCAAGCTTTCTTATAACAGATTCCCATATGATTGGAGTCGCGTATGGTGATACTGAGGAGTTTACATTCACAGCTGACCAGTATCAGGCTGCATACGAGGCTGTTAGATACGATCACCCTGATATGGTGCAGTTTAACGCATGCGTAGTTAAGATGTGGTCAGGCTATACCTCATATACTTCTTCTGATGTAAAGGTGTATAACACTTATTTGTGTCTTATTGCGAACGAAGGATATGACCAGGCCAAATTCGACGAGATTACAGCGGAGATTCAGCAGGGACGCACAAGGTTTCTTAATGATTCTTCCATAACAAATGCAACGGGCAAATATGCAAAGGAGCTTGCTATTCATGACTTGCTTCTTAATATAACAACCTACGACTATGATTGTCTTGCGGAAAACACTGTGTATAATATGGGACACAGTGTTTATGGCATTGTAAAAGACGGAAAAGCCGTATGTGACGGATATGCTATGGCATTTTCATATCTTCTTGAAGGCATCGGCATAAACTCTGTGATTGTATCAAGCCAGAGTCATGCCTGGAATGTTGTTCAGCTTGGATATGAATGGTATGAGGTTGATGTCACATGGGATGATGTTAATTCAACCGATGAAGGAATTCTGCACAAGTATTACAACTTGTCGACAGAGCAGATAAGCGATGGCTCGGCTGCAAGGACAAGGACAGATGCTTCGGCAAAATTCCCTATAGCTTACGGAACTACATATAATTATACATATGTAAAAGAGCTTATTTTCAAAAACTCAGAAGCGGCGCTGGTTTCTGTTACGGGTCTTACATTGGCCCCGCAGCAGCTAACGGGAAAAACCGGAGACAGTGGGCGCTTTACACTGACCTATAGTCCTGAAAATGCTAATAATAGAAGTGTTTTATGGGAAAGTTCTAACACGGATGTAATTCTGGTAGACGATTATGGCTATTACATTCTTAAAGGTCCGGGAAGTGCTACTGTTACGGCTATGACAGCTAACGGTACAGTAAAAAGCAGTGCATCCGTATATGTCACAGATGAAAACGACAATATTTTCGTAGGAAATATTACTTTATCTGATACTTTGCTTGAATGTGAATACGGAGATACCGGAATCATAACTTACACAGTTGCTCCTGCTAATGCTACAAATAAGAATATCATCTGGGAAAGCAGTAACAAATATGTTGCAACAGTAGAGGATAAAGGAGCTGAGGGTATAGTATATACTGTTACAGGCCCCGGAAAAGCGATTATAACAGCTAAATCAGAAGATGGATCCTGCGAAACAGCATGCGAAATAAATGTACCTTATGTAAATATTAAGGTGACCTATGATCTGGCCGGAGGAACCGGTGATGTTGAGGATAATATCTGGCAGATATGCGGAAGAAGATACAGTCTTCCGATGGAAGTTACCAGAGAAGGATATGAGTTTGCCGGTTGGTATACAGCTAAAGAAGGCGGAGATAAAGTAAACTACTGGACTGTAGTTACTGCAAAAGAAGACCATACTCTCTATGCACATTGGAATGCTATAAAATACACGATTACTTTTAATGCGAACGGTGGAAGTGTTGTATATGCCGATGCTCAAAGAGAAGTGGCTTATGGTGATGCTATAGGAGAACTCCCGGAGGCTGCATTTGAGGGATATACCTTTGACGGATGGTTTGATGCTGCTGAAGGCGGAAACGAAGTTACAGCTACGGCAATAGTGACCGGAGACATGACTCTCTATGCGCATTGGACAATTATACCGCCGGAAGATCCGGAGCCAGAACAACATGCAGATCCTGATCCGGAACCTGAGCAGCCGGCAGATCCCGATCCTGAACCCACGCAGCCGGCAGATCCCGATCCGGAGCCAGAACAACCGGCAGATCCCGATCCTGAACCCACGCAGCCGGCAGATTCCGATCCTGAACCTGAACAGCCTGAGGAACTCGTGAATCCTGAACCAGAACAGTCTGAGCAGATTGTGAATCCTGAAGCCGAACAGTCTGTGAATAATGAAGCAGAACAGCAGAAGGCGGAAGTCTCCGAGACCGAGACCGGTACTGCAATTTCTAAGAATGATGTAAATGATTCAGCACAGACAACAGCCAATGAGGCAGTGTTACCTGCAGACGGTAATATTGAGGTTGCGGGTAAGGAATATCACGTAGATGAGACCGGTAATGCAACTGTGATGGTGGCTGAGAATAAGGATGTCACATCAGTTAAAATAGGCGATACTGTCAACTACAACGGTGAAAGCTACAAGGTTACCGTTGTTCAAAGTAAAGCCTACAAGAATTGCAAAAAGCTTAAGAGCCTTACACTTGGCTCCAATATCGAGAAGATAGGCTCGGGCGCTTTTAGCGGCTGTAAGAACCTCGGTAAGATAACAATCAAGGCAAACAATCTTAAAACTGTCGGTGGTGGCAGCTTTAAGGGCATAAAAAACGGCGCGAAGATTACCGTTGTATGTAAGGATAAAAAGACCTACGATAAGGTGGTTAAGAAGCTTAAGAAAGCCGGAGCAAAGACGGCAAAGTTTAAATTCAAAAAGGGTTAAGGTTTTTAGAAGTTAATGGGCGAAAAGCAAATGAAAAGAATATATTCGCTTATGTTGTCTGTATTTGTTGCGGTGTCCATCCTGAGTGGAATACCGTTCACAAATATAGATGTTAATGCTGCGCCTAAAAATCAATATTTGAGGAAGACCAATGACCTTGTAAAGCTTCGCATGCCGGAAAGTGTAGAGTTGGCAGAACGAACTGTAACAGGGACGAAGTCGAATGTCCTTGGCAGTACCAATTACAATAACGGGGTCGCAACGGGCACACATTATAATTACCTGAGTGATAAGGCCAGGATTATCTACAGAGCCTTTATGGCAGCAAGCAGTCATGTCTTTGCTCATGGAACAGATGTAGACAATGTAAGCTACACCGAGCTTGCACCGCTTGCAAAATATGAGACTGCTGTATTTTCAGTCTACGACCAGGATTTACAGGATGCATACGAAGCAGTCAGATATGATCATCCGGATTTGCTGCAGCTTACAATGTCTGATATTCAGATAGCCTATGAGCCGGTTAATTATGGGAATGAAATAAAATATAACACATATCTTTTTCTGGTTTCTTCCAATTCTGTTTATGATCAGGCCTGGTTTGATCAGACTACAAGTTCAATGAAAGCTAAGAGAACCGAGTTCCTCTCTGATCAGAGCATAACAAGTGCGAGCGGAGTTTTGGGAAAAGAGCTTGCAATTCACGATAAGCTCATGTCAATCACTACATATGATTTTGATTGTGTAAATAATCCTGATTGTGCAAATAATCCTGCTCAGTTAGGGCACACTGCTTATGGTGCGCTTTTTAGAGGCCTATCAGTTTGCGATGGATACTCCATGGCTTATGAATATTTGCTGGAAGGGGTGGGAATCCATTCTATGGTTATAGGCGGAATGGCTGATGGCGGCGGCCATGCCTGGAATATCGTCAAGCAGTCAGGCCAGTGGTACGAGGTTGATGTCACCTGGGATGATGATGATACGATCAGCGGAGTGTCTGCGGAAACAGAGTATGAGGAAAGGCATCGTTTTTATCATCTGACAACGGCTCAGATATCTAATTATTCATATACTAATGGTTCTACGCAGGTAACAATTACCAGATACAGGGATGGTTTTTCAACAAATTCTCCAAAAGCGACGTCAACACAGTATAGCTGGGAGAATATTAAAACACTTCTTGCTTCCGGTGGTGACGTTCAGTATGTTGAAGTTACAGGTATATCTATTGATCCTCAGACTGTGAAAGCTACAGGAGCTGATATCGGCACAGAAGGAGTCCTTACAGCGACGATAACTCCTGCAAATGCAACGAATAAGACGCTTGTCTTTTCAAGTAAAAATGAACAGGTTGTCACGGTGGATGAAAACGGCCGATACAGGATTGTAGGCACAGGCAGCGCATATGTCACGGTTTCGACTTACGATGGAGAATATGAGGCTTCCTGTCTGTTTACAGTAAGCGCTGATGATAATGCTGCAAAAGACGATAATATCGACTATACCGGGATTTTTGACGGCGATGGAGATAATGCCGAAAATAACGAGCAGGAGACTGCTATCGGAGATAATATCAGCAGTAGTGACAAGAACTATCTGGTAGTCTCTTCTGACAGTGTTGCTGTTACAAAGCAGAGCAACAAGAAGGTCAAAAAGGTGAAAATTGGCGATAGCATCACCTACAACGGCAAAACCTATAAAATCGTTGAAATCAAGGCGAATTCCTATAAAAAATGCAAGAAATTAAAGACTCTCAGCCTGGGTAGAAATATTACCAAAATTGGCAAGGGCGCCTTTAGGGGCTGCAAGAATCTCGATAAGATTACAGTAAGGGGCAACAGCCTAAGTACAATCGAGTCCGGCAGTTTTGCGGGCATAAAGGATGGAGCCAGGATCACGATTATTTGTAAGAACAGGAAGATGTTTGAAAAGCTTGTAAAGAAATTCAAACAGGCTGGAGCAAATAAGGCTGTTTTCATCTATAAAAAGGGATGATTAAAATAAAATTTTTGTATATGTTTCCGGAGGGTATTTAAGAAATGAACAAGAGATTTTCCAATGCTTTGACTGCGGTGGCAGGTTTGATGATTGGAAGTACTATATTAACAGCTTCTGGCATGGGTGTACATGCATCAGAGGCTGTTAATTTTATGCAGACAGAACCTGAAGAAGTTTTCATAACTGATAATGCGGGCGAATCTGAAGAACTTCTTGAAGGCTTCATGCATAAGCAGGCTTATTCGAAGTCTTCAGTAAAAACCAGAAACAGTAAGAGAAGATCAACGCTTAGCGGAGTGAATGTATATATTTACGATGAATTAAAGAAGTCAATAGAAAAAATAGCAAATGGTGAACTTGCTTCTTCTAAAATGACAGTGTCAATTTCTCTAAAAGATTATTTTGGAGATAACTGGAAAGACAAATATACTCCGGCGGACTTTGGCCTTTCGAGTTTTAGAGATAGCGATGGATATCTTTCAGCAGAAGTGACTAAGACTTTGACAGGGTATTTGGGGTATGAGCCTTCAAAAATAACGAAAGCGCTTCGCTTTGATTCACCTTATGAGATGTACTGGTTCGGAAACAGTACATCTCATTCTACGGGGTTTTCCTGTAAAATTTACGGAGATGGTACCACAACTTGGTTAGAGTTGGATGAGGTTCAGAATTATAAATTTTCTTTTACTGTATCTGCTAATTATAGTGTATCTGGGGAAAAGGACACATTTGATGTAGATACTAATAAGTGTAAGGCAGTAAAGACTGCTGCAGCTAATGCTAATGCTATCATAAGAGCCAATGCAGCGAAGAATGACTACGAAAAGCTTAAGGCATATAACGATGCTATTTGTGAACTGAATACTTATAACAAGCAAGCTGCAAAAGATGACAGCACTCCTTATGGAAATCCCTGGCAAATGATATATGTTTTTGATGAAGATCCCACTACAAATGTTGTATGTGAAGGGTATGCGAAGGCCTTCAAGTATCTTTGTGATGGCAGTACATTTGAAAACAGTTTGATTGAATGCTACATCATAACGGGAACAATGAGTGATGGTAAGGGATCTGAAGGCCACATGTGGAATCATGTGCGTATGGATGATGGAAAAATCTATCTTGTTGATGTCACCAACTGTGATTCAAACAGTGTCGGGTATCCTTATAAACTGTTCCTGGCGGGCGGAAAGAAGGTAAGCTCTACAACATGGCTTAAGCCCAATAAAGTAAATGTTTATTATACCTGCGATACGGATACTATAAGCACCTATTCTGTCACTGAAAGGACATGGTCTGAAACAGATTACAATGCTGCTGATGCCCAGGATGCCCAAAAGGTTACTGTAACTTTTGATCCCAACGGGGGACAACTGGAGACCAATACAAGAGTGGTAAGTGCCGGAATAAATATAGGCACATTACCTACTCCTACAAGGACTAATTATATTTTCGACGGATGGTATACCGAAAAAACCGGTGGAAGGCAGATTGGTACTGCCGAAACATTTGATGCGGATACGACTGTTTATGCGCATTGGACCGGAGTGAACGTAAACGTAATATATAAAAATAATGATGGCACCAATAATAATACTCAGAAAATCGTAAGATATGGTGAAGCATACGGAACCATGCCGCAGATAACAAGAACAGGCTATACTCTTGATGGCTGGTATACAGAAAAAGACGGCGGAGTTAAGGTAACTGTGGATACTGTTATATCCAATCCCAATACGCATACACTCTATGCTCATTGGAATGCTAATGCCTGTACCATAACCTTCGATGCAAATGGTGGACAGGTAGGAGAGACTAGCAGAATCAGGAACTATGATGCGCAGTATGGCACATTGCCTGTTCCTACACGTGCATACTATAGTTTTGACGGATGGTATGATGCACCTGAAGGTGGAAAAAATGTTTTGGATACATACGCTGTTAAGGGCGACATAACACTTTATGCACATTGGAGCAAAATTGAGTTAACAGCCAGCTTCGACAGTAATGATGGAAGCGGAAAAATAACAAGAAAAGCAGTAACGTATGGTGAAAAATACGGAGAATTATCAGTCCTTTCAAGAACAGGATATACCTTTGAAGGCTGGTATACTTCCGGACAAGGTGGAAGCCGTATCACAGCAGATACAATAGTTAGTGATTCATCAGATCATACACTTTATGCACATTGGAAAGTTAATACTTATACCGTAACCTTCGATGCAAATGGCGGACAGGCTGAAGAAGTAAGCAGAACCAGGTATTATGGTGAGGCATATGGAGCTTTCCCTGAAGCTACCAACGGATATTTGAAGCTTGAGGGATGGTATGATGCGCGTGAGGGCGGAAATCAGATAAATATCTCCGATAAGGTTAAGGGAGATATAACACTTTATGCTCACTGGTATGAACTTGGTTTGAACGCTACTTTTGTAAAAAATGATGGCTCAGGGAAGACAACTATCATAAGAGTAATATATGGAAAACCTTACGGGGAGCTTCCTATAGTTACGAATGAGGGCTATACATTTGAGGGCTGGTACATTGAGGACCAGGGAGAGCCTATCACTGCGGATACACTGGTATTAACAGATAAGTCGCACAAGATATATGCTCGCTGGGCTACTATCCAGGAACCACAGGATGAAAATGCCGAGTACAGCCTCAGTACTATTCCAAATAAAAGTATTCGCATCTTTGAGAAAAATACGGTTGAAGCTACACTGTTGAAAAACGGAAGCGTAGTTCAGGATCTGACTGATTATAGGTTTGAATGGGGAAATTATGCGAGTGATAGTGGGAACTATTGTGAAATAAAACCTTTATCTCAAAGACAGGATTCCGTGGTTATTGAGTTTTTTAACAAATATTCCAATGCGGATAAAGGACAATTTTATCTTAAGGTATATGAAGGAACTAATCCTGAACCGATTGCTACAACAAAATTTACATTCTTCTATAAGATATATAACATGACCGTGTCCTTCGACTATAACGGCGGAACAGGATCCGCTTCTCCTATTCATGTTACTGAGGGTGAGGCTTACGGTCCACTTCCTACAAATGCGTGCAGAGAAGGGTGCAATTTTGATGGATGGTTTACAGCGCCAGACGGAGGATATGAAGTTACTGAAGACTATGTTGTTGGGGAAACTCAGGATCATACGCTCTATGCACACTGGTCATGGGATGTATCGAAGCAGCAGGGGCAGAACCAGAATCAGCAACAGGAACAGAACCGGCAGGCAGATGAACCTGATGCAAACGAAAATGGCGGACAGGCTCAGAATAACGAAAGCCAGGATAGAACACCTGAAGAACCTGTACAGGATACGATTGTTGCGATTGATAATAATGATCAAAACGCACAGCTGCCTGAAGGCGGAATGGTAGAGAACGGCGGAAATGAGTATCAGCTTTCTGAATCCGGCACTGCTTCTGTTGCTGCGGCAAATGATAAAAATGTTACTTCCGTAAATATCGGCAGCGAGGTTTCCTACGGCGGCCAGACTTACAAGGTAACTGAGATTAAGAGCAGCGCCTATAAGAACTGTAAAAAGCTAAAGAGTGTTACTATCGGTTCTAATATTGTAAAGATAGGTTCAAATGCGTTTAACGGCTGCAAGAACCTTAAGAATATTACTATTAAAGCAAATAACCTTAAGTCTGTCGGAGGAGGCAGCTTTAAGGGAATTAAGAACGGAGCGAAGATCACAGTAATCTGTAAGGATAAGAAGACTTATAACAAGATTGTGAAAAAGCTCAAGAAGGCAGGAGCCAAGAAGGCTAAGTTCAAATTTAAAAAGGGATGAACAATTTTTTCGGGGATAAAAGAAATACTTGAAATTAATAATGAAAAACTGTTATGATAAGAAACTGGTAACTTTCAGAGGGAACGTTATCAACGATACTATCAATTTTTGTTTTATATTTTAGGGAGGAAAAGGGGAATGAAAGAAAAGTTCTTCAAATTCTCGCAGATGCTTGTTGCAATGGCAGCATTTGCAATTGTATTCACCATGGGTGGGGATTCCACCAAGGCTGCTAGTTATGGCTATGTTAGTAATATAATGCAAACAGCCCAGACAGAGACTTCTGTTACAATATCATGGACTCATACAGGACCGGGTGTGGACTATATTGGTTATAGTACTGATCCTGATAGCGGTAATGCCGGAAAACAGGCCAAGGCTATGGCTGAAAGCAGACAGATAGCAGTTCCGAAGGGACAGACTTCATATACTATCAGCAATCTTGCGCCTCACAGCACAGTTTGTTTTGCTATAGGAACTCCCGGATATAAGAATAGCATGTACGCTTCAACAAAACATTGCAAAACTCAGCCCGGAGTTGTAATACCCAGACAGAAAGAGTGGTATAGAGCAGCTCTTACATGTTGGATTGAGTGGGATAAGCAGGCTTGTGCAGATGGATATGAGTATCTCTTCACAGATTCAAGAGGCAATGTTATCGACCAGGGAACTTGTACAGGTGGAACTTTCAGTGAGCCTGTAAAGAACAACAAGATTTATAAGGTACAGATAAGAGCTTATTCTGATATAAATAATAGACAGGAGCAGAGAGTTTATTCTGAATGGTCACCCTGGACTTACCTTATGACTCAGCCGGGCGCTAAGCCGAGGAGAGGACAGACTCAGCTTGGCCTTGATGTACATGTATCAGGCGGAAAGCTTATCGTTGACTGGGAAAAGGTTGATGATGTATCAGGATACTACATTTATATTGCAACCAAGAAGGGCGGCAAGTTTACAAAGGTTAAGACCTGTAAGGCAAGCACCGGCAGAGCAGTAATCAAGAAGTTTAAGAAAAAGAAGTTTAAGTCAAATAAGAAGTACTATGTATTTGTTCAGTCCTTCAAGGATGTAAACGGTCAGAGATATAATTCCGGTATGAACTACATCTCATATAATAATGGCAGATACAGTAGCTTCATATATGCTCAAAGTTGGAATTAAAAAATATGAAACCTTTAAATAAAAAGGTGGTAATAGCCACAACAGTCGGAATGGCAGCACTTTTCCTTTCGACTGCGGCATGTGGCTATGGCCCGTCAACAATGGTGGAACCGGCTCAGGATAGCTATAATACATCCGAAGAGTCCGGAAATAATGAAACAGATAGCACGGTAGAGGAATCAGAAGAGGCTGAAAATGAGTGATGCTGATATCAAAACCGAGCATTTGCGGCTCCAGGCGGGAGTCAGAAAACAGCTGATTGAGAAGCCTCTTCTCACACAGCTGTTTTTTGAATTGACGCTTCGGTGTAATGAGTATTGCCTTCACTGCGGATCAAGATGCGGTGATGTCAGTGCGGATGAGATGACTGCAGATGACTGGAAGGAAATTCTGGATCAGGTAAAAGTGGACTTTGAAGGTAAGCTTCCGCAGATAAATATTACGGGCGGAGAACCTTTACTGTATCCGCATTTTGAAGAGATCCTCAGTTATGCACATTCCCTTGGCTTTACCTGGGGAATGACCACAAACGGAACCCTCATAACGCCGGAAGTAGCCGCTATGCTGAAAAGATGCGGGATGGCCAGTGTATCAATAAGTATTGATGGAATAAAAGCTACTCATGACAGGCTTCGTGGAAAAGATGGGGCCTATGATCTTGCGATGGTGGGGATTCAGAATCTTATCGATGCGGATTTCGTGAAAGCGATTCAGGTGACAACTGTGGTTAATCATGAGACCATGAGAGAGCTTGATGACCTGTATGAGATTATGTGCGGCCTGGACATAGACAGCTGGAGAATCATGGGCATAGAGCCTATAGGAAGAGCTATTGATCATCCGGAGCTGTTACTTACTTCTGAGGATCATAAGAACCTGATGGAATTTATCAGGAATAAAAGGCTTATGAATATGCCTGTTACCTATGGCTGTTTTCATTATCTTGGCCTCAAATACGAAGGGGAAGTGAGAGATTGGTATTTTACCTGCATGGCAGGAATAACTGTTGCCAGCATCACATCCAAGGGCGATGTGATGGCCTGTCTTGATATAGACAGAACGCCTAAGACCATTCAGGGAAATATCCATGATCGCAGTTTTGCCGATATGTGGAATAATGAGTTCAAGGTCTTCCGCTATGACAAGGCAGAGAATGATGAAAACTGTAAAAACTGCGACAGCCGCAAGTTCTGCATGGGAGGCTCCTGCCACACCTGGGATTTTGATAATAATAAGCAGCGACTTTGTCTGCTAAAAGAACTTACAAGTTAAAAAATAAGCGCTTCAGGGAAGTATAAAAAAATACTCTCGGAAGCGCTTAATTATTTTATTTAAAGAATACCTGAAGTGCGTGGTACAGGTGAAGCTGCCATGCCTTGATGTCATGAACTCCGCCTGGGATGATGTAGAAATCATAGTTCTGTCCCTGAATGAGAAGGTCTGACTTGGCGACAGCCTTTTCCATGATATCCTTGTGCTCTTCGAAGGCGATGTCCTTATCGCCGTTGCAGCAAAGCATGTATTTGAGATCGAAGCCGTTTGCCTTTCCGTCAGCCAGAGTCTTGCAGATTCTCTCTACCTCAACCGCGTGATCGCCGAATGGTCCGCAGCATCCGGAGAAGGGGCCATACCATGCAAACAGATCGAAGTTGTTATAAAAAGCAGCGCGATAGGTGGTCATGGAACCGAGGGAAAGACCAGCAAAAGCTCGGTGGTCTCTGGTTTTTATCAAGTTTTCTTCCGAAACATTTTTATCCGAAAAACAGGAATACTTAACCTCGACAGCAGGAATCAGATCATTTCTGATCTCATATCTGAAGTTCTCACATCTGGATTCATCATGCGTGTGCTGGTCCTCTTCATCATGGTAGAAGGTAGGAGTTACTATGATGCAGGGATCACATATTTTCTCTGCAAACATGTTATCCAGAATCGTAACCGTCTCAGGAAAATCCTTGAACCAGTAATTATGATTGCAGGCGCCGCCGTGCAGCAAGTAGAGAATGTTGTACTTCTTTGATTCATCATATCCGCAGGGCAGATATACAAGCGCTTTTTTGTGCAGAATGCGCGCCTCGTCATCATAGGTCTGCGAATCATATTCCAGAACTTCTATGCGTCCTTTGTTAGGTTGTTCAGAAAGCATTTTTGAGGGCATTTCGTATATAAAGTTCATTTGTCATCCTCCTTATAATTGTTAATACATATTATAGAAAAAGATAGAGGAATAAACCTATCGGAAATTGCGAAATCGGCAATATATTTTTGCAAAAAACCGTTTTACAATGATAATGAGCGATACCACACATTCAGGAAAAGAGGAGGGCAAAGGATGAACTTTTCAGAGCAGACAAAGAAAAACATTTATCTTGTTGTTATCGGATTATCGGTTATTGTGATGATCATACTGGTGTGCGGATATATCAGGGATAAAAAGTCCGCCCCGGATGAGAACCAGGGGGAAACACCGATAGCGCAGATGAAGCCTCAAAAGGATAAAGTCCTGGTGTCAATAAGCACTGAGACGATACAGGACGGACTTTCAAATATGGGGATACTGCTGACGCAGGAGTACTATTTTACGCAGGTTGAGAAGTACACCAAGGAAAAGAAAATTCTGAGCGTGCTGCCTACATCCTCTGAGTTCATGTACAGTTATGACGGTGCGGTCATGGCGGGGATTGATTTTGAGAAAATCGAGATCACCAAGGATGAAAAAGAAAAGAAGCTCACGGTCCATATGCCGGAGTCTGAGATACAGACGGTGAATGTCGATAAGGATACCTTCAAGATATACTCGGAGAAGGACTCCCTTTGGAATCCTCTTAAGCTTGAGGATTATAATATTTCTCTTGCTGAGTTTGAAAACACAGCGAAACAGAAGGCGCTTGACAGCGGAATTCTGGAAAGATCCGATGAGCAGGCAAAGAATTTGGTGATGAATTTTATAAAGAATTTCCCTTCTGCATCGGACTACGAAATTGTATTTGAATAAGGAGCGCGGCTATGACATTAAAGAAATTTACATGGATTGTTGTTCTTATACTTGTGGCAGTTATCTCTTTTACAAAGGTTGCACCCTGGGCGGTGAAACCTGAAAATCATACGCATACGATGGAGCAGACAGAGGAGAAGATAAACACGGTTCTTACTCTTTCCGGCGGTGCAGCGGCAACAGCGGCGACTCTTTCTCTGCTTCCCGGGGATATGTGCACACCGATAGCGGAACAGCTTTCGGAACTTGCAAAGTATTTTCTGCTTATTCTTAGTGCCCTCTATCTGGAAAAATTTCTTATAAGCATCTCGGGATATATCGCGTTTTCAGTATTTATCCCACTAGCCTGCCTCGTTTTATGCGGAGTAGTTATATTCGGAAAAAAGAGCTGGATAGCTGTTGCAGGCAAAATAGCCCTCATCGGGCTCATAATTTATATGATTGTTCCCGCCAGTGTAAAACTCTCCGACATGGTGTATCAGACACAGGTTTCAAGGGTTAATGAGACAGTTGAAGAGTATAATGAGCTTGATATTGAGTCGGATTCCGAGGGCGGAATTTTGGATGAGCTCACGACACTTACAAGTGATACGGTGGACAGGGTGACGAAATTTTTAAGCGGCCTTTTGGAGTCTCTGGCGGTTATGATCGTTACGGCCTGCGTTATTCCTATACTTGTCTTTGTGTTCCTTGTACTCCTTGTGAAAATGATTTTTACATCAAATGTGATGACGCTTGATTCCGGAGTGATTGATTTAATTGCGGAAAAGGTTTCGAAGAAACGATAGATTTGTTATAATAATTAAGTCACTAACTGTTTCGGGGGAAACAAAAAACTCATAAAGGAGGAGAAGGTATAATGAAAGGTTTTGCAATGCTCAAAATCGGCGAAGTGGGCTGGATCGAGAAGGAACGCCCTGCTTGCGGACCCATGGATGCTATCTGTCGTCCGCTCGCTATCGCTATCTGTACTTCAGACGTTCACACAGTCTGGGAAGGCGCGGTAGGTGATCGCCACAACATGATTCTCGGCCACGAGGGATGCGCTGAGGTCGTTGAAGTTGGTAGTATGGTTAAGGATTTCAAACCCGGTGACAAGGTTCTGGTACCTGCTATCACACCTGACTGGAATTCACTTGAAGCACAGGCAGGCTATTCCATGCACTCCGGCGGAATGCTGGCAGGATGGAAGTTCTCTAATTTCAAGGATGGTCTTGATTCCGAATTCTTCCATGTAAATGATGCTGACGGTAACCTTGCACACATGCCTGAAGGTATGTCACTTGAGGATGCCTGCATGCTTTCAGACATGGTTCCCACAGGATTCCACGGCGTTGAGCTGGCAGATATCCAGTTTGGTGATACTGTTCTTGTTATCGGTATCGGACCGGTTGGTCTTATGAGTGTTGCCGGTGCACACATGCGCGGCGCATCAAGAATCATCGCAGTAGGAACACGTCCGAAGTGCGTTGAAGTTGCTAAGGCTTATGGCGCTGATGAATTCATCAGCTACAAGAACGGCACAATCGAGGATCAGGTTCTTGCAATGACAGACGGACAGGGTGTTGACAGAGTCGTTGTAGCAGGCGGCGGTGTTCAGACCTTTGAATCAGCTGTTAAGTCACTCAAGCCCGGCGGAAAGATCGGTAATGTCAACTATCTTGGAAGCGGCGACTATATCACAATCCCCAGAGTAGAGTGGGGCGTAGGTATGGGACACAAGCAGCTTGCAGGAGGACTTATGCCCGGTGGAAGACTCCGTATGGAAAAACTCGGAGCTCTTGTTTCTTCAGGAAAACTTGATGTAAGCAAGCTTTCAACACATGTATTCCACGGCTGGGAGCATATTCCGGAGGCATTACAGCTTATGAAGGATAAGCCCGCTGAACTTATTAAACCTGTTGTAATTCTTGATAATCAGCCATAATAAAGGATTTTCCGGGGCGGTCATCTGACCGCCCTGTTTTTAAGTAGACTTAAATTTGTTAGGAGCATTAAAGATATGCAGATTTTACTTATATCCGGCTTTCTCGGAGCAGGTAAAACCACGTTTATAAAGGAACTGATTAAAAGGACGGACAAGCGTCCTGTCATAATGGAAAATGAATACGGTGCAAATAACCTTGATTCACTTGAACTTCAGAATGCATCATCAAAAGAATCAGATATAAAGGTATTGGAGTTTATGGAGGGATGCGTGTGCTGCACCATGAAGGACAGCTTCGTCAATTCGGTGCTTGCGATCTTTTCATCCCTTGATCCCGAGTACTTGATAATAGAGCCTACAGGTGTAGGAAAGCTTAGCAGCATTATTGAGAACCTGAAGCCGGTTCTGAACAAAGTGATATTCCTGCTTCAGCCGACGGTGGTGATTTCACCTCTTTCCTTCAGGCAGAATATGAAGGAGTGGCCGGAGCTTTATACAGATCAGATTGCAAATGCGGGCAGAGTTGTCTTTTCAAAATGCGAAAATGCGGATCCGGATGAAATAAAGAAGGTTACGGAAGAAATCAGGCAAATAAATCCCAAGGCAGAAATTATCAGTGAGCATTACTCAAAGATGGATGATAAATGGTGGGACAGCCTTTTTCAGACAGAACTGACAGGCGATGGGGCTGTGGGATTAACGCATGACAATGGTGACGGTACTAAAGCGATGACAGTCTCAGATGAAACTGAAAGCGGCAGTTCGGAAGTATTCTCACAAGTAAGCATACAGAAGGCAGGAGTACATAATCCCACACAGCTCGTTCAGCTCCTGGAGGACTGCCTTAGAGGTGAGTTCGGACTTGTGAGCAGGGCTAAGGGTACGCTTTGGGTAGGCAGTGAAATACTGCGATTTGACCTGGCGGATAGAATGTATGCTGTAACAGACTCTCCGGATGATAACTGCCAGTGCGTTTTCATCGGGAAAAATCTGGATGAAAAGAAGCTCAAAGCAAGGCTAATCGGCAGCTCTCGAAGGACTTTGAAGTGAGCTGCATGTTATGGTATCATGTTTCAGGATGTATAGGCATCATTGAAACAAATTAGTAAGGAATGGATTTTTAAATGTCAGAATTTGATCAGAGTAAAATCAGGAATTTTTGCATAGTGGCTCATATTGATCACGGTAAGTCAACACTTGCGGATCGTATGATTGAGACCACAGGTGTTCTCACCAGCAGAGAGATGCAGAACCAGGTGCTGGATAACATGGACATCGAGCGAGAGAGAGGTATAACCATCAAATCTCAGGCTGTGCGAATGGTATATAAGGCTAAGGACGGCGAGGAGTATGTTTTCAATATGATTGATACTCCCGGTCACGTGGATTTCGGATATGAGGTTTCAAGAAGCCTTGCGGCCTGCGACGGCGCAATCCTTGTTGTTGATGCAACTCAGGGCGTAGAGGCGCAGACTCTTGCAAACGTTTATCTGGCCCTTGACCATGACCTGGATGTCTTTCCTGTGATAAATAAAATAGATCTTCCCAGTGCCAGACCGGACGAAGTAAAGGAAGAAATCGAGGATGTCATCGGTATTGAGGCCCATGATGCACCTCTTGTTTCCGCAAAACTTGGAACGGGAATCGAGGATGTGCTTGAGGCTGTTGTGCACAGAATTCCCGCACCTACAGGTGATGCGAATAAGCCTCTTAAGGCGCTCATTTTTGATTCGGTATATGATTCATACCGCGGAGTTATCGTTTTTGTAAGAGTAAGGGACGGTGTCCTGAAAAAAGGAATGACCGCTAAGTGCATGGCTTCAGGAGCTTCATGGGAAGTTGTTGAAGTAGGTTATTTCGGTCCGGGACAGTTTATCCCCTGCGATGAATTGTCAGCAGGAAGCGTAGGATACTTTACCGCTTCAATTAAGAATATCCAGGATGCGCGTGTCGGTGATACAGTTACGGATGCGTTAAATCCTTGCGAGGAAGTACTCCCTGGTTATAAAAAGGTAATGCCCATGGTTTACTGCGGACTTTACCCGGCTGATACAGCAAGATATCCTGAGCTTCGAGATGCGCTTGAAAAGCTGCAGCTTAACGATGCTTCGCTTTTCTATGAACCTGAGACTTCACAGGCTCTGGGCTTTGGATTCCGTGCAGGTTTCCTTGGACTGTTACATCTTGAGGTAATTCAGGAGAGACTTGAGAGAGAGTACAATCTCGACCTTGTAACCACAGCACCGGGCGTTGTTTATAAGGTGCACAAGACCGACGGCACAGTGTTTGATTTGACAAACCCTGCAAATCTCCCTGATCCTGCGGAGATTGAATTTATGGAGGAGCCCATTGTAAACGGTGAGATCATGGTTACTACGGACTATGTCGGATCCATCATGCAGCTTTGTCAGGAGAGACGAGGCAGATACATCAGTACCGAATACATCGAGGCTACCAGAGCGGTTCTTAAGTACGAGCTTCCGCTTAATGAGATTATTTATGACTTCTTCGATGCTTTAAAATCACGTTCAAGAGGCTATGCATCCTTTGATTATGAGATAAAAGGCTACGAGCAGTCTACACTTGTTAAGCTTGATATTTTGATAAATCATGAGCAGGTTGATGCACTTTCATTCATCGTACACAAGGACGGAGCGTACGATCGCGGCCGTAAGATGTGTGAGAAGTTAAAGGGCGAGATCCCGAGACACCTCTTTGAGATTCCGATTCAGGCGGCAATCGGCGGAAAGGTTATCGCCAGAGAGACCGTCAAGGCTATGCGTAAGGACGTGCTTGCGAAGTGCTACGGTGGTGATATCAGCCGTAAGAGGAAGCTTCTTGAGAAACAAAAGGAAGGTAAAAAGAAGATGCGCCAGATCGGCAGCGTAGAGATACCTCAGCAGGCCTTCCTCAGCGTATTAAAACTGGATGAGGGAAATTGATGACTTCACTTGGTATCTACATCCACATACCTTTTTGTATCCAGAAGTGTCTGTACTGCGACTTTCTCTCCTTTCCGGAGGGGAGACAGCAGCAGGCACTTTATTTTGATGCCCTGAAAAAGGAAATGCAATCAGCGGCGGATGAATGCGGAGATTATGAAGTTGTATCTGTTTTCTTCGGTGGCGGAACGCCTACTTCCGTGGAACCGCAGTTTATCGCGGAAATAATGGACATATTGAAGGAGAAGTACAACCTCTCTGCGGATGCTGAAATAACTATCGAATGTAATCCCGGAACCGCTGATTTTAATGCCATTAATCTCTACCATGAATCAGGAATAAACAGACTGAGCATAGGACTGCAGTCCGCAAAGGACGAAGAACTGCGGCGTCTTGGAAGAATCCATAATCTGTCACAGTTTGAGGAATGCTATAAAAATGCCCGGGCAGCAGGTTTTGATAATATAAATGTGGATATGATGAGTGCCCTTCCGGGGCAGAGCCTCGAGGACTGGAAAAGTAATCTGGAGTTTGTCTGCAAACTTGATCCAAAGCCTGAACATATCTCTGCGTATAGTCTCATAATCGAGGAGGGGACCCCTTTCTATCAGATATATGGAGACGAGGCGGAGCAGCTTGAAAAAAGTGGTGATGCGACTAATGTTGCAAGCGAAAATGTGTATCTTCCGCTTCCCGATGAAGAAACAGAGCGCGTAATGTATCGGCTAACTAAGGCGATTCTCGCTGAAAACGGTTACCACAGATATGAGATATCAAACTACGCGACGGAAGGATTTGAGTGCCTTCACAATAAGCGCTACTGGCAGGGGGGTGACTACATCGGATTCGGCCTTGGAGCAGCGTCGCTCATGAGAGGCGAGCGTTTTCACAATACCGTGGATTTTCAAAAATACCTGAAGTGCCTGACCTCAGATGAAAGTGTGAGTGATGATTTCAGACCGGAAAGCATTCGTGAGGATATAGAAAAACTTGATACCACAGCCAGGATGGAGGAGTTCATGTTCCTTGGACTTCGCATGATATGCGGTGTTTCAGTGGAGGAATTCAAAAAAAGATTTGACCGTGAGATTGACGAAGTTTACGGCGATGTAATAAATGAGCTTGTATCTGACGGACTCATGATTCGTGAAGGGGATAGTATTCGACTCACCGATAAGGGACTTGATATCAGCAATTACTGCATGGCGAAGTTTTTGCTATGAGCTTATGCAATGAAGCATATTTTGATGGGGGGAAGACAAAAGACAAAAATATATAAGACAAGGAAAATATAGTTAGATGAAAAAAGAAACACGAAGTAACAAAAAGCTTTTATGGATAATAATCATTCTTTTATTTATTATCCTTGCGCTTACCGCATGGTTTGAAATCCCTGTAACAGAGCATTTTAAGCTTGAAAGTGGCGGCAAAATTACCGGTCACATGCGTTTTGCACTTATCACGGACCTCCATTCTTGTTATTACGGAAAAGACCAGGAAAAACTTAAAAATATGATCGATAAGGAAGAGGTGGATGCAGTACTTTTATCAGGAGATATTTTCGATGATAGATTTGATGATTCCAATTCGAAAATGATTATTGAAAAACTTGCTACCGAATATCCCTGCTATTATGTTGCCGGGAACCACGAGTTTTGGAGCGGCAGAGTACAGGAGATGAAGGAATATCTTAAAACTGTCGGAGTGATAGTGCTTGAAGGTGGCAACACTGAACTTGAAGTTCGTGGGAATACAATAGACATCTGCGGAGTTGATGATCCCACCTATATGTCCATGGATGAGTGGAGAAAGCAGCTTGAAAGCGCCATGACCATATCGGATAATTACAAGATTCTTTTGTCACACAGACCTGAAAAGGTAGATGTGTATAAGGATTATAATTTTGACCTTGTTGTAGCAGGACATGCTCACGGCGGACAGTGGAGAATTCCCTTTACAAAGTACGGAGTAGAAGCGCCGGATCAGGGCCTTTTCCCTAAATATGTCGATGGGCTTCATACTTTATCTGATAAAACCAAAATGATTGTAAGCAGAGGCCTTTCAAGGGAGAGAATACCGCTTCCAAGGTTTTTCAATCATCCGGAAGTGGTGATTATCGAGATTGATTAAATATCGCAGTTCGGATTTTGCTTTTGCAGACCGAATAAGATTCTGCGATAATAATATATATGAATAATAGATTATCTGATAAAACTAAAAAACAATATGACATGCTAAGCGGGAGTTTGCTGGATAAAATTGTTATCTTTGCACTTCCGCTTGCTATTTCCAGTATATTACAGCAGCTTTTTAATGCTGCTGACCTTGCTGTGGTCGGAAGATTCGCTTCTTCGGAGGCAATGGCAGCGGTAGGAAGCAACTCATCGGTAATCGGACTTCTTATCAGCTTTTTTATCGGCTTGTCCGTTGGTGCAAATGCTCTTATCGCCATGGAAATCGGAAGAGGAAGAAATGACCAGATAAAGGAGACTGTGCACACGGTAATTGCGGTTTCTCTCATCGCGGGTATTGCACTCGTTTTTATTGGCTTTTTTATATCAAAACCGATTCTGATACTTATGGGTGCGCCGCAGAATGTTATGTCTCTCGCAATCGTTTATCTTCGCATTTATTTCCTTGGAATGCCTGCAGTAATGATATACAACTATGGCTCGGCGATCCTTAGGAGTAAGGGAGATTCGAAGCGCCCTCTGTATGCCATGATGATTGCAGGAGTAATAAACATTCTTTTGAATCTTCTTTTTGTTGTGGTGTTCCATCTGCATGTAATCGGAGTTGCTTTGGCGACGGTGCTTTCAAATATGTTCAGTGCGGGGCTTGTTCTGAGCTTTCTGATGACGGAGGAAGAACCGTTCAGATTGGAGTTTAAAAAGCTTTCCATCAAAAAGAAGTACCTCATCCGTATGATGAAGATAGGCCTTCCGGCGGGGCTTCAAGGCGCAGTTTTTTCTCTTTCCAATGTTGTGATTCAGTCTGCTGTAAACAGCTTTGGAGCAGATGCGATTGCAGGTTCAACTGCCGCAACCAATTTTGATTTCATTTCGTATTGTGCAATGAGTGCTTTTGCACAGTCTGCAGTAACTTTCACCAGTCAGAACTACGGCGCCTGCAATTTCGATCGCTGCAAAAAAGTATTCAGGATTTGCATGCTGTGTGGAATCGGGGTGTCTGCTACGGTAGTATTTTTGCTGGTGACCTTCAGATATCAGGCGATTCAGCTATTTACAACCGATCAGGCGGTAACAGAGTTTGCCATGAAAAGAATAATGACAGCGTTCGTACTGCATTTCCTTATAGGATCTTATGAAATCAGCGGTGGCGCACTAAGAGGAATGAACCATTCTCTGGCGCCTGCGGTTATATCTATTTTTGGAACCTGCGTCTTCAGGCTGATTTATGTATTTACCTATATTCCGAGCCATCATACTTTTGAGGCACTTTTCCGCGTATATCCGATTTCCTGGGTTATAACAGGGACAGTAACTTTAAGTGTGTATTTTATTGTGAGGAACAAAGAGTTTAGAAAGATTGCTGATAGGAAATAAGAAAAATATAAGGAGCGCAAATTATCATGAACAACGACAGTAAATACAGGCTTGCAGAGGCAATTAAGGAGTGCATGAAAACAACCTCTGTTGAGAATATTACGGTAAAACAAATTGTGGATATCTGTGGTGTTTCAAGGCAGACGTTCTACCGCAATTTTATAGATAAGTACGACCTCATAAACTGGTACTTCGACAGACTCCTTGAGCAGTCCTTTAAAGAAATGGGCAGTAAGGAAAATCTGAAAGAGGGACTTATAAAGAAATTCAAGTACATAAAGGCTGAGAGAGTATTCTTTTCTGCAGCCTTTCGCTTTGATGAGCAAAACAACCTCAAGGAACATGACTTTATCATGATTTATGAGTTTTACTGCAGACTCATAAGGGAAAAGACAGGGAAGCTTCCGGATAAGAAAACACGAAAGCTTCTGGAAATGTACTGTCAGGCCTCAATTTATATGACAGTTCAGTGGGTGCTTAAAGGCATGAAGGAATCAGAGTCAGAACTTGCTGATCTGATGATAGACGCCATGCCGGCTCCGATTGCAAAACTCTTTTCCGAGCTTGGAATATCATGGAACAAAATATCAAAAGTGTAACTTATATTTGTATCCCATAAATGCTAAGGTTTTAAGTGGTAGGTAATGTCTGTGTAACGCAGGCAAAATAATAATTTTTTATGGGAGGCATTTATAATGGCAAACAGAATTTCATTAAACGGCACATCCTATCATGGAGCAGGTGCCATCGCAGAAGTAGTTAACGAGATTAACAACAACGGATTCAAAAAAGCATTCGTGGCTTCTGATCCCGATCTTATCAAGTTCGGGGTAACATCAAAGGTTACAGATCTTCTCGACGGAGCTAAGATTCCTTACGAGATATATTCCGATATCAAACCCAATCCCACAATTGAGAACGTAAAGAACGGCGTTGAAGCCTTCAAAAAGTCAGGTGCTGACTGCATTGTTGCTGTTGGTGGCGGATCTTCAATGGATACCTCCAAGGCCATCGGTATAATCATCACAAACCCTGAGTTTGCTGATGTTCGTTCACTTGAAGGTGTTGCGCCCACAAAGAACCCTTGCGTTCCGATCATTGCAATTCCCACAACAGCAGGAACAGCTGCAGAGGTAACTATCAACTACGTTATCACGGATGTTGAAAAAGAGAGAAAGTTCGTATGTGTTGATACACACGATATGCCCATCGTTGCTATCGTTGATCCCGAGATGATGAGCTCGATGCCCAAGGGACTTACAGCAGCAACAGGTATGGATGCGCTTACACATGCAATCGAAGGTTATACAACAAGAGCAGCCTGGGAGATGACAGACATGTTCCATCTCGAGGCTATCAGACTTATCTCCAAGAATCTTCGCGGCGCTGTTGAAAATACCAAGGAAGGCCGTGAGGGAATGGCACTTGGTCAGTACATCGCAGGAATGGGCTTCTCCAACGTAGGCCTTGGAATTGACCACGCTATGGCTCATACACTTTCAGCTCACTATGATACTCCTCATGGTGTTGCCTGCGCTATGTTCCTTCCTATCTCCATGGAGTTCAACCGCGAGCACACCGGCGAGAGACTTCGCGAGGTTGCAAGAGCAATGGGTGTTGAGGGCGTAGATAACATGAGCCAGGAAGAGTACAGAGATGCTGCAATTGCCGCAGTTAAGAAGCTTTCTGAGGATGTTGGTATTCCGAAGACTCTTGATAAGATCAAGGAAGAAGATCTCGATACACTTGCAACAGATGCTCTTAACGATGCTTGCTATCCCGGCAATCCTCGTGAGGCAACCAAGGAGCAGGTAATCGAAATGTTCCGTATGCTTATGGCATAATGTGTAGATTTTACGTCCCCCTTTTCAGCTATAATTTTGCTGGAGAGGGGGAAATTTTATATGTCTTGATTCAAAAATCATTCACTATCCTCATGATGTAAGAACTGAAGTGGTAAGGGAGGAGGTAGGCAGAGATTAACCCCGCCTATAAAACCCGGTCCCGGTCTGGGATACGATACCCATAATGCATAATTCCACCAGGCAGTTCATGACTTGAGCGACCGATATTTCAATTCCACTTGACAACAGTTTTTCAAAAATAACGGATGTGGTCTGGGGATAAAAATCCAGTGAATTAAAAATGCATTCCTGTGTTTTATTGAGCCCAAATGTGGATGAGTCATTTATGAAATCATTTTTATCGGATGAAGAATTACCGCCAAGTGCAGCAGACTTTTTGCAAACATTCTTCCCAAGATTTCTTTTCAGATAATCCACGATATCTTCCGGACTTGATGCGATATTTGCACCTTGTCTGATCAGTGAATTACATCCATAGCTAAGGCTGTCGCAGATCCTTCCGGGGAGTGCGAATACCTCACGGCCCTGTTCAAGGGCCATATCAACAGTGATAAGTGTGCCGCTTTTTTCTCTTGCCTCTATCACAAGGACGACATCTGACAATCCGCTTATTATCCTGTTTCTTGGCGGGAAAAACTGCGGCTTTGGCTGCGTTCCCGGAAGATATTCCGATATCACCCCTCCGGAGGATATCAGCTCATCATAGAGACTCCGGTTTTCCTCGGGATAACAGATATCTACGCCGCAGCCCAGAACTCCGTAGGAGTCTCCTCCGGCATATACAGCTGCCTGCTGAGATATGCCGTCGATGCCACGAGCCATGCCGCTTATTATCTGGACTCCCATGGACGCCAGCTTTTCGCCGAAAAGTTTGGCGGCAAATTTTCCGTATTCGGAACTGTTTCTCGCACCTATAATCGACACGGAAGGCCTCCTCTCATCAGGAAGTTTGCCGGCGCAGTATAGGGCAAAGGGCGGATCCGGGATATCAAGAAGCCGTATCGGATAGCCTGCTGATCCATAGTGATAAAAGTCGATTCCGGTATTGTATAGATGCTCATATTCAGCCTCGAGATCCCACTGCTTCCTTTTCAAGGCGAAGGCCTTGGACTGCTTCACAGTCATGATTTTCTTTAGCAGACTTTCATCGGCTTCAAAGATATTCTTACAACTTCCAAATTCCTGAAGGAGTTTCATAAGAGTCTTATTTCCAAGCCCCGGAACATTATGGAGCATATATGCGTAAGCATTATCTGTTATCATGACACGCTCCTTTCTGAAACTCTTTTGCTGAAATATTTTGAATCCATCATTCTGTAGCAGGCAGCTTCTGTCAGATGCCGGGCCTCGATATTTTCAGAGCACTCAAGATCCGCAATTGTACGCGCTACTCGCAGAACCTTGTGATATGCGCGGGCGGAGAGATCCATAGTGTTGAAAATCTGCTCCATGAGGCGTTGCTCCTTGATACCCAGCTTGCAGTATTTTTGAATCTGTTTGGGGCTCATCTCAGAATTGAAACGTATGCCTTCGCTTACAAATCTCTTTCTTTGAATTTCTACAGTTCTCATCACACGCTTTCTTATCTCAGCGCTTGTTTCGTTGCAGGAGGTTCCGTGACTTAGCTCGCTGACATCCACTTTGGCGGCTTCTATGCTGATGTCGATTCGATCCAGTATAGGACCCGATATTCTGCCCAGATACTTGCGTATCTCTGACTCCGAGCATTTACATTTGTTGAGATCCGGGTAATAACCGCAGGGGCAGGGATTCATCGCACCAACCAGAAGCAGATCGGCAGGATAGGAAAAGTTGCCACCGCTTCGTGCTATATGAACCTCGCGGTCCTCGAGAGGCTGCCTTAAGAGATTCAAGGTATTGCGTTTAAATTCTGCCATTTCATCAAGAAACATTACACCTCTGTGGGAGAGAGAAATAACGCCGGGATGAGGATATAATCCACCTCCGGCAAGGGCTGATTCGGTTATCGAGTGATGCGGACTCATGAAGGGGCGTCGGGTTATAAGAGTTTCGCCCTTTTTCAGCATCCCTGCAACACTGTAAATTGATGATACTTCCAGCGCTTCGTCCCTCGAAAGAGGAGGCATGATGGAAGGAATTCTCTTTGCCACCATGCTTTTTCCCGAACCCGGAGGGCCTATCAGAAGAATATGGTGATATCCTGCAGTCGCAATTTCCACAGCTCTCTTAACCGCGGATTGACCGTTGATCTCTGCAAAATCCATGCCCTTTAGATAGTCATCACGGCATTCTGCATTTTTGAAAAGCGCATCGACATCGACTAATGTTGGCATGATCAGCGAATTTCGTTCTTCTTTATCGGTTTTGAGATATGCCACAACTTCGGAAAGGGAGCTTACACCAATTACCTTCATTCCCTGAACAACCGCTCCCTCACGGGCATTGTCCGCAGGCAGGATACATGTTTTAAAACCGCAGGAATAGGCGTGAGTCACCATCGGAAGAATTCCGCTGACCGCCTTTACCTCGCCGTTTAGTCCGAGCTCGCCGATGACAATTGTATCTTCGAGTGCATCTGCCTGAATCTCGCCGACTGCTGAAAGGATACCCACTGCCACCGGCAAATCCACGGCGATGCCCGACTTCCTGATATCAGCGGGAGAGAGGTTAACCGTAATCCTCATGGGAGGAAGCGGATAGCCTGCGTTTTTCAAAGCGACCTTAACTCTCTCTGCCGCCTCCCGGACATCGCTGCTCATAAAACCCACCATGTTGAACATTGGTATGCCGTCAGAGGTGTCAACCTCTACCTGCATCAGATACGGCATAATACCTTTTACCGCACCTGAAATTACTGTACTGAACATTAAAAATACTCCTTTCGGGCGCAAAAATAGCGCATCAAAGGATCTCTTCGAAATCAAATACAGGAAAATACGGAGAAACTCCGTGTGGAAAAAATAAGCGCGTTTACGCGCAAAAACAATTATATACAAACGAGACCTTTTTGCAAGAGGAAAATCCTAAAGTTACAAAAATTCATCTAAATTTTAGCTTTATTTCATTCTATGTTCGTTGACTTTTACTTCTCACATCTACAAGATAAAGATAGGAGGAAATGTCATGTCAAGGATTGATGATATTCTGAAAACAGCAAAGGAACATGGTGCATCTGATGTGCATATTACGGTTGGTATTCCTCCCAAGATGCGTGTGAACGGCAAGCTCATCGCGCTCGAGGGCTATAACAAAATGCTGCCGGACGATACCAGGGAAATAGCCGATACCATCATGAGCGTAAAGCAAAAGGAGCTGCTGGAGGCAAACGGACAGCACGATATGTCCTTTTCAATTATGGGGCTGGGGCGTTTCAGGCTAAACGTTTTTAAACAAAGAGGCTCAATTGCCATGGCAATCCGCCTTGTTGAGACGACAATTCCGGATGCGGAAACTTTGGGTATCCCCTCATCTGTTATTAATCTGTATCAGAGACAGAGAGGCCTTGTGCTTGTAACAGGTCCCACGGGATCAGGAAAATCCACAACGCTTGCCTCCATAATCGATATGATAAACAGCAACAGGGAAGCGCATATCATCACTCTGGAGGATCCCATAGAGTTCCTGTATCACCATGATAAATCCATTGTAAACCAGCGCGAGGTTGGACTGGACAGTGACAATTATGCGAATGCGCTGCGCGCAGCCCTGCGTGAGGACCCCGATGTTATCCTTGTAGGAGAGATGCGTGATCTTGAGACCATAAGCACTGCGATAACCGCAGCGGAGACAGGCCATCTTGTTTTATCAACGCTTCACACGATCGGTGCCGCAAGCACAGTGGACAGAATAATTGATGTATTCCCTCCGCATCAGCAACAACAGATCAGAATTCAGCTGGCGAACGTTCTTGAAGCTGTTATCTCGCAGCAGCTTATACCGACAATTGATGAGGAGGCAAGAGTAGCAGCCTTCGAAGTCATGCACGTCAATTCCGCGGTAAGAAACATGATTCGAGAAGGAAAAACCCACCAGCTCATCACTATTATGCAGACAAACAGAAAGCTTGGCATGGTCACTATGGATGAAGCTATCATTGATCTGTGCAGAGCCGGAAAGATTTCAAGAGACAAGGCGATTCAGTACGCTCAGGATCCCGAAGTTATGCAGAATAAGATTTTGAGATAAGATCAAAATATTTGATATAAAGATAATTTGTTTAGGTAAAATACGGACGAAAACACTTTTAGAAAGCGTTTTCGCCCTTATTTTATGCGGCTTTTGCAAAACAGAGGGAACGAAAAGCCAGGATTTTACGGGTAAAATGGCACTTTTGCACAAGCTTTATATGTAAACTGAAAGGCGACATAAAGCAAGTATTTATCATTGGTTTAGCGGTTGCGCAAAGCGCGCACTCTAAAACCACGACTTAATAATCGATTGTGCAAATTGTATAAGGAAAACGTTTTACGTTTGTTAAAAAATCCCCATTGACCACAACAATATACAGGACTACAATTACTTTCAGAACAACCGATTGCGCATATTGTTGCGCAATCGAAACCAAAACCATAGTTTCGGTAAATGGAGGAGAAGAAATGAAAAAGAAATTGGTATCAGTTATGTTGTCTACAGCAGTTGCTGCTACAATGCTTGCAGGATGCGGCGGCAGCGGTGCGGATTCAGCAGCAGACACAGCACAGAGTGTTGCAGATGAAGCCACTGAAACAGCAGATGCGGTTGAGGAAGCTGCAGGAGATGTTGCAGATGCAGCAGAGGACGTTGCAGAGGACGTTGCAGAGGACGTTGCGGATGCAGCCGAGGAAGCAGCAGACGACACAGACTACGGCACAGGCGAGATCAAGGTATGGGTTGCTGATAACGTAGTTGATTTCACAAATGAGCAGATCGCAACTTTCCAGAGCGAGCATCCTGAATTCTCAGGCTACACATTTACAGTTGAGCCTGTAGGTGAAGGCGATGCAGCAGGTAACATGATCACAGACGTTGAGGCAGGTGCCGATGTTTATGCATTTGCTCAGGATCAGATCGCAAGACTTGTTACTGCAGGTGCTCTTGAAGAGGTTGAGGAGAGCAATGCAGAGGCAGTAAAGGCTGAGAACGATGCCGGTGCTGTTTCAGCAGCTACAGTAGGTGGCACACTTTATGCATATCCTATTACATCTGACAATGGTTATTTCCTTTACTATGATAAGAGCGTTGTAAGTGATCCTTCCACACTTGAAGGCATCGTTGCTGATTGTGAAGCAGCTGGCAAGAACTTCTACTGCGAGATCAACTCCGGATGGTATCAGACAGCATTCTTCTTCGGTGCAGGTGCTGAGCTTACATACGATACAGATGATGAAGGTAACTTTACAAAATGTAATTCTACATACGCTTCCGATGCAGGTGTTGTTGCACTTAAGGAGATCGCAGAGCTTGCTTCTTCCAAGTCCTTCCAGAATGGATCAGCAGCAGGTGAGGCTACAAACGTTGGTGCTATCATCGATGGTACATGGGATGCAGGAACAGTTAAGGATCTTTTCGGCGACAACTATGCATGCGCTAAGCTTCCTACATTTGAAGGCGCTGATGGCAAGTCCTATCAGATGAGCGGTTTCGGTGGCTTCAAGCTCCTTGGTGTTAAGCCTCAGCAGGACGACAACAAGCTTGCAGTATGTGATGCTCTTGCAGCATTTCTTTCAAGCGAAGACGTTCAGCTTGCAAGATACAATGCAGTAGGTTGGGGCCCTTCAAACCTCAATGCTCAGCAGTCTGATGAGGTTAAGGCAGACGAAGCACTTTCAGCTCTTGCAGAACAGCTTCAGTACACAATTCCTCAGGGACAGTATCCCGGCGAGTATTGGTCACTTGCTACATCACTCGGTGATTCAGTTATCTCCGGTGAGATCACAAAGGATTCTTCTGACGATGACTTCAAGAAGGCTCTTGAGGACTTCCAAACAACATGTGAAGGCTATGCTCAGTAATTTTTCATAAAACTGATATAAGATCCTAACTTCAGGCTCGGAATCACTATTGTTTCCGAGCCTGTCTTAGGATTTGGGAAGACTAGTTTGTTCTATAGATAAGGAGGCCGAAGGTATGGGAGGAGACGCGAATAATAAGAAAAAGAGCGGAGCGTCTTTGTTCTTTGAGGCTATCGGGAATGGCTTTAAGGAAATCGGAGTAACATTTGCACAGGGAGATATAAAGACAAAGCTCTCATTTATAATTCTCGGACTTGGTCCTATTTTAAGAGGACAATTCGTTATAGGAATTGCGCTTCTTCTGTGTGAAGTGCTTTTCTTCTGGTTTATGTTTGGATTCGGATGGCAATATCTGTCCAAGATAACAACTCTTGGTACAATCGCCACCAAAAAAGTTAAGAGAAAGACGGTTTATGGCGACAACAGCTTTCTTATTCTGCTGTTTGGAATACTCTGTGTTTTCGCTATAATCGCTCTGATTACAATCTGGTACATCAATATTAAGGAAAATCGTAAGGAAGAGCTGGCACTTAAGTCAGGGAAAAAACTTCCCACCAACGGCGATGCCCTTCGTTCCTTACTTGATAAGAATTTTGATAAAACACTTCTGGCACTTCCGGTAACGGGTGTGTTTGTATTCACTGTGCTGCCTATTGTTTTCATGATTCTGGTAGCCTTCACCAACTATGATAAAAATCACCAGTCGCCTACCAATCTTTTCACCTGGGTGGGACTGGAGAACTTTAAAAACCTTGTTTCATTTTCAAAGAACGGACTTGGCCCCACATTTGTACAGGTTCTTCTTTGGACACTTATATGGGCTTTTCTTGCAACGTTCATTGATTACTTCCTTGGCCTTGCTGTTGCAATTTTGATTAATAAAAAGGGCATAAAATTTAAAAAGCTCTGGAGAACAATTCTTGTCATGACAATTGCGGTACCTCAGTTTGTATCACTTTTGTATGTCATGAAAATGTTCGCGAACGATGGTCTTATCAACGGTTATCTGAAGAAGTGGGGATTTATACAATCCTACATCCCGTTCTGGACGGATCCCATGCTCGCCAGAATTACAATTATTGTGGTTAATATCTGGATAGGTATTCCGTACATGATGCTTATCGCTACGGGACTTTTGATGAATATTCCTGAGGATCTGTATGAGAGTGCGAAGATCGACGGTGCCAACGGATGGCAGATGTTCAGAAGTATCACACTTCCCTACATGCTGTTTGTAACAGGACCTTTCCTTCTTACACAGTACACAGGTAACCTCAATAACTTCAACGTCATCTACCTTCTTACTCAGGGAAAACCGCAGTCCATGAATCTTGCTGAGAGAGCAGGTAATACAGACCTTCTGGTAACCTGGCTCTATAAGATGACGGTTACGGATACCAACTATAAGATGGCAGCTGTTCTCGGAATCGTAGTATTTATTGTTACTGCAGTTGTTTCCCTTGTGGTTTACAACATGCTTCCGTCAGTAAGAGATGAGGAGGGCTTCCAGTGATGAAATCATATAAAACAAAAAGAACCGTAAGTAACGTTATCGGATATATCGTTCTTATTTTAATAAGTATTATCTGGCTGTTCCCTTTTGTGGGACTTGTGCTTCAGAGCTTCAGATCCTATTCGAACGAGTACGGCGGAATGGTTGATTATCTGGTGCCTCATACTTTTTCACTGGATAACTACAGATTCCTGTTCTCAGGGGAGACTAACTTTGTAAAATGGTATGCAAACACGCTTATCATAGCTGTTTGTGTCACAATCTTTCAGACGATAATCATCCTCTGTGTAAGTTATGCGCTCTCAAGAATGAGATTTAAGGGCAGAACACTGCTCATGCGTTTTTGGCTGATTCTGGGAATGTTCCCGGGATTCCTCACAATGATCTGTCTGTACTTCCTTTTGAAGCAGTTCGGACTTACTCAGGCAGGTGCGGTACCCGGACTTATCCTTGTTTCTGTTGCCAGCTCAGGTATGGGTTACTACGTATGTAAAGGTTACTTTGACACAATTCCGAAGGCCCTTGATGAGGCTGCAAGAATTGACGGTGCTACAAGAGCAAGAATATTCTTTACAATGATTATTCCTATGTCAAAGCCAATCATTATCTACACCGCGCTGGTTGCATTCATGGCACCCTGGTGTGATTACGTATTTGCATCCTATGTTGCTTTTGGTCATGACACCAGCTATAACGTTGCGGTAGCTATGACAAGATGGGTTTGGACCAACGACTATCAGGGATATTTCACAAGATTCTGCGCAGGCGGAGTACTTATTGCAATCCCTGTATTACTTCTGTTTATGTTCCTTCAGAAATACTATGTTGAAGGTGTAACCGGTGGTGCTGTTAAAGGTTAAGCAGAACTTTCTTATGAAAAATGGCAAGAACATATGACTATGAATAATGCAAAAAAAACTACACTTGAGGATGTAGCGGCTGCCCTTGGAGTTTCCAAAACCACCGTTTCCAGGGCTATTTCGGGAAAGGGGCGTATAGGTGAAACTACAAGGACCCGCATTCTTGAATACATTGATCAAAATAATTTCAGACCGAATGTCGTAGCAAAGAGCCTTGCTGAGAGCCGAACCTTCAGTATTGCTGTAGTCTGGCCGGGGGATTATTCTCTTGTGGATCTTTCGTTTTTTCAGAAGTGTCTTGTCGGAATGAGTGAAGTGACCAGCGGACACGGATATGATATTATCGTGTCTGTGGTCAGCGGAGATGACATGAGCAGCCTTAAGAGAATTATTGAAAATCGCAAGGTTGACGGTGTTGTTCTGACAAGAACTCTGATCTATGACAAGCCTGCAGAATACCTGCTAAAAAGCGGCGTTCCTTTCGTTGCAATAGGTGAATCACCGGATGAGAGAATCATCACGGTTGATAACGATCACTTTGATGCATGCAAGGAGCTCACCTCGATTATGATAGGAAAAGGGCACACTAAACTTGCCCTTCTCGGAGGATCAAGAAATCTTGTGATCACAAAGAAGAGATATGAAGGGTTTGCAGCAGCCTTTGCACAGACAGGGAAAAAGCTCGATGATTCGCTGGTTTTCCTTGATCAGGGAAACGAACAGAAGATGACTGAGATAGTAAAGCGACTGGCAGCCGAGAAGGTCGACGGTGTGATCTGTATGGATGATTTGCTTGCGGCTTATGTGATAAGGATCTGCAGAACAGCAAACATCAAAATACCCGAGGATCTTAGACTTGCATCTTTCTACAACAGTACAACGCTTGAAAACTCTGTGGTTCCAGTTACGTCACTAAATTTTGACGACAGAAACCTGGGCGCTGTTGCAACAAGAATGCTACTGCGACTTATCGACGGCGAGAAGGTCGAGAACCAGAAACTCAAGACCTACGAAGTAACAATGAAAGAGAGCACGAAGTAGTGCTCTCTTTACCTTACCCTAGGAGAATATTATGCTATCAAAAGATTCACAATTATCATTTAATACCATGTCACTTACCCTTGACGGAAAGGGTTTCTATCCCGTAATGGGTGAAATGCACTTTTCCAGATACAGGAACAGATATTGGGAGGAAGAACTCTGCAAAATGAAGAGCGGCGGTGTCTCTATCGTATCGCTCTACACAATATGGATTCATCACGAGGAAATTCGCGGTGAGTTCGACTTTAGCGGTGACAGGAATCTCCGAAAATTCCTTGGCACTGTTAAAAACGTAGGACTTAACTGCATCCTTAGAATAGGACCCTGGGCACACGGCGAAGCAAGAAATGGTGGTTTCCCGGACTGGCTTCTTGAGGATGCTAAAGAAAAAGGATACGAACTTAGAAGCAATGCGCCTGAATATCTTGAGCATGCGAGAAATTTTTATGAGCACATCTATGAGCAGGCAAAGGGATTTTTCCTGAAGGATGGCGGTCCTATCATCGGAGTGCAGATTGAAAACGAGTACGGACACTGTGGTGGTTTTGGCGGCGAGGAGGGTGAAAAGCACATGCGAACCCTTCGCGACATGGCTGTGGAAATTGGATTTGATGTCCCAATCTATACGGCAACCGGTTGGGGCGGCGCTGTTACAGGGGGCATGCTTCCTGTTATGGGCGGCTACTGTGAAGCACCCTGGGATCAGAGAACCACTGAAATCGAACCCAGCGGCAACTACATTTTTACCAAGGAAAGAAATGACCACAATATCGGATCGGATCACGGACTTGGTGTCGGGATCACTTTTGATATGGATAAATTCCCCTATCTTACAGCTGAGCTCGGAGGCGGACTTCAGGTTACTCACCACAGAAGATGCATAGCGACCGGAACTGATACCGAGGCCATGAGCATGGTGAAGATGGGCAGTGGTGCTAATCTTCTTGGTTATTATATGTATCACGGCGGAACGAATCCTGAGGGAAAACTTACTACTCTTCAGGAGAGCAGGGAGACAGGATATCCCAACGATCTTCCGGTTTTGTCCTATGATTTTAACGCTCCTATTAAAGAGTACGGGCAGATGTCCGAGACCTACAGAAGGGTCAGAAGACTTTCCATGTTTACCGCGGATTTTGGAGAGACACTTTGCGACATGCCATATATCCCGCAGCCCGGAAACCCGGATAAGCCGGATAACTCATCTGACCTTAGAACTGCTGTAAGGGCTGTGAAAAAGGATATAAACGGCGAAGAGCTGATGAGCGGATTTTTATTTGTGAACAACTATCAGAGAAGATATGAGCTCGAAGCTCATGACGCCATTACCCTGAAGGCTCATGATGAAAACGGAAATGTGATAGCCGAGTTTGAAGAGCGGGATGTGAAAAACGGTGACTATTTCTTCTATCCCTTTAACATGCCGATTGGCTTTGATGCGGTTCTGAAGAAGGCCAACATGATTCCTCTTTGCATTCTTCATGATGAGAGAGGAAGAGAAAATGCATACGTTTTCTATGCGGATGAAAGAGACTCGGCTGCAGCTGAGATAGAGGGTGACCTTGGAAGCATCAAAATCGTTACCTTAAGTAGCTTCGAAGCTGAGCATACCGTTAAGATAACCGACGAGAGGGGCGCTGAGCACCTGGTAATCTGCGAGTACGATGTTGTCGACAGGATTATCGGAAGCAACCAGAGAAGAAGCGGAGTGCTTGAAAACGGCAATCCGAACGGTTATGAGATTTATGCTGAGATTCCGTCTGATGGAAAAGAGCACACTGTTTCTTTCAGAGTGTGGCCGGATCTCGATGAGACACCTTCGGGATTTATTCATGCCGATGCAGAGAACGTGTCAGACACCTACATGGTGGACAGCATGGATTTTGCGGATTACAGATATGTGGATTCGCTGCTTAATCCGGTAAAGGCTGAGATAAAAGAAGACGAAAAGGCATACCAGCTGAATGTTACCAGCATAGACGAAGAGATTGATGAAGTTTATCTTCATATAAAATATGCCGGAGATCGAGGAGAACTCTTTGCAAAAAGTGACATCGATATTTTCCACGAGGGAGAGCTGATCGCCGACAGTTTTTACACCGGACAGGACTGGGAGATAGGCTTAAAGCGCTTTATCGGTTCTGAAGGAAAAACTGAGATGGAGGAGAGCTTTGAAGGCGAAGTGGTAATTCATCCGCTTTTCGAAGATCAGGAGATTTATCTTCAGGAATGGCCGCAGCTATCTGAAGAAGCAGAAGGTAAGAAGTGTGCCTGCAGAATTGATGCAGTAGAGAGCGTTGCACAGTACAAGATAAAACTATGGTGATATGACCAAAGACCGGATTATTTTATTATTTGTTGTTACTTGTAATAGCCATGCATGGTGGATTTTACCCACTGTGCATGGCACTTTTTTATGAAGGTGTTATTAGTCTTTGAGTCTTGTTCATTTTTTCCTATGCAGATTACTTTTATAATAGTAAAATAGTAATGCTGTGTTTAGCATTTTTTAATCTGTAAAAAGCGCGGCACAAATTGGGGGGAAAAACAAAAAAACGGAGGAGAGTATATGCTAGAAGACATCTTATTGGGACAAAAAAGTCTCTTTGAGACCGGGGTTCAGACTGTTCTGAGAGGACAGGAAAACAGGTACAGAAAAATCGTTATACAAAACGGTAATCTTGTGGCAAATGAACGCTCAGAGGAGAGCGGAATCTGTGCCAGAGTATATTGTAACGGGGCTTACGGCTTTGCATCTACTGCGGAGTATTCTAAGGACGCTGCGGCAAAGACCATTAAGGCTGCAACTGAAAATGCAAAATATCTTGATAAGTTTAATTCCGAAAAGAAGAAAGCTTATCCCGAAGTTATCAGTTCTCATATAACATCACCCAGAATGATAATTGATTATGAGCAGAAAAAACTGGTGGACATCTGCAAGGAAATCGATGCATACATCGAGAAGACCTACACGGATCTGCTTAGCAGAAGTGTAATTTATACGGAAGATACGATGGAGAAGATAATCGTTACTTCCGATGCATCGGACGGACATGTGGCTTATCCCAGATGTAGGATAATGGTCGAGTTCAGCATGAATTCAAGAGAAGGAAAACCGGTTGAACTTTTCAGAATGTTCTTTGGCTGCGGCCATGCAGGTGAGCATTTTGCAGATCTTAATCCTATATATGAAGGACTTGAGGATTTATATAAGAATATTAAAGCAAAGGCTGACGGTGTCTATGCCGAGGCCGGAGTTAAAACCGTAATTCTTCATCCTGATGTTGCAGGAATGATCGCACATGAAGCTGTGGGACATACTGTTGAGGCAGACCTTGTTGACGGCGGTTCGGTAGCCGGACCGAATTTTGGAAAACAGGTGGCATCAGAGCTTGTCAGCATTGTTGACTACGCTCATACAGCTTTTGGAGTGGACGCGCCCTTCCCGGTTTATCTTGATGACGAAGGCGTACCTGCAAAGGATGCGGTACTTGTTAAGGACGGAATACTTACAGGCTATATGCATGATCGTGAGAGTGCTCTTAAATATGGAGTTGAGCCCTGCGGTAATTCAAGGGGTTACACCTTTTCTGATGAGCCGCTTATCCGCATGAGAAATACGACTGTTCTTCCCGGAAAAGATAAGCTTGAAGACATGATTGCGTCTGTAGATGATGGTTATTATCTCTTGGGAACCGGTAACGGACAGGCTGACCTTACAGGTGAGTTCATGTTCGGAATAACCTGCGGCTATGAGATTAAAAACGGAAAGCTTGGAAGAGCTATCCTTGATACTACTGTTTCCGGTGTTGCTTTTGATATGCTGAAAACCGTTGATATGGTATCCGACTCCGTAATCTGGTGGAGCGGAACCTGCGGCAAAAAGCAGGCTATGCCTGTTTCAACCGGCGGACCGGCAATTAAGTGCAAAATAACGATCGGAGGTAGATAATGGCTAACTTATACGAAGTGTCGGATATAATTGCCGATTACATAAAGACTAAAGGTGACCTTAAAGCAGATTTCACTATCTATGAGACAGAGACAAATGAGATCACAATGAAAGACGGAAAGTTCACACTTTTCAGAACCATGTTTGATAACAATGTGTCTATCAAGGTAATCAAGGACCATAAGAAGGCATCCACAAGTATCAACAAGTGTGATAAGGAGAGCATTGAAAAGGCGATTGATGAAGTAATCGCATCAGCTGAAGCCGGAAGCCCCGATGAGGCATTCGACATTGCTCCTGGACTTGAACCTGCTTCGTTTACAAAAGGCGCACTTACTCCGGACATTGAGAAACTGATGGAGAGAACAAAGGAGCTTTCCGATGATATTGCCAGAGAGCATAAGAACATTATGCTTATCGAGATGTTTGCAAAGTATATCAGAGGGAAATCTATTTTCATAAATACGAACGGAACAAAAGATGATGTGGATTTCGGTTACTATATGATTGCTACCGAGTTCGCAGGAAATGATGGTGAGAACACCACAGGTGTTGCTGTTTCATATGCAGTGTTCGATAATCTGGACAGCAAACTTATCACTCTCGGAAGCATAGAGAAGGATCTGCAGGATGCAGAGAATTCACTTAATCCTATGAAAATCAGCGATAAGTTTGAAGGCGATGTAATACTCACACCCGGATGCGCATCTCAGATGCTTGGTGCTATAATCGGCAATACGGTTGTTGACCATACTCTTATTACAAAGACAAGTGTATGGCTTGATAAGCTCGGAGAGCAGGTTGCTTCGCCGCTTCTAACAGTTCGCTTCAATCCGTGGGATGAAAGAATTCTTGCCACAGAGGTTCATACATCTGATGGTTTCAGGTCAGAGGACTATAACCTTATTGAAAAAGGTGTTCTCAAAAGCTTTGCGGCTAGTTTGTATGCTGCAAACAAGTGTGGCGTAAAACGCGCACCGAATTCATCCTTTAATACGGTGGTTGATGCCGGTGATACACCCTATGAAGATATGGTGAAGAGCATTAAGAGAGGCCTTATTGTGGGCTCTGTTTCTGCCGGATCACCGGGGGCAAATGGAGAAATGTCCGGTGTTGCCAAGAACGCTTTCTATGTAGAAAACGGTGAAATAAAAGGAGCTGTCATTGAGACCATGATAAGTGCTAATCTCTTTGAAATGCTTAAAAATATTCGTGCGATTTCGAAAGAGCAGCTCTGCGACGGAAATATGGTTATGCCGAGCATTCTCGTCGAGAACGTGACGATATCCGGAAATTAATAAGCCTTCCCCTTGGGGGATGTATAAATAATATGCCTTCCCCTTGGGGGGAAGGTGTCAGCGTAGCTGACGGATGAGGGGATTTTTTGTTATTTTGGAGGTTGTTTTGAAGAAAAGGAGTTCATTTTCAGGTAAAGTTGGTTTTGTTTTGTCCGCTGCGGGCGCATCAGTAGGACTCGGAAATATATGGAGGTTCCCATATCTTTGTGCAAAATTTGGTGGAGGTATTTTCCTTCTCGTATATGTAATTCTGGCGCTGACCTTTGGTTACACCATGATCATGGCAGAGACTGCCATAGGAAGAGCTACGAAGAAGAGCCCCGTTGGTGCATTTGAAGCCTTGGGACATAACAAGCTGATGGATATCGGTGGCTGGATCAACGCTATCATTCCGATGCTGATCGTTCCCTATTATTCGGTTATCGGTGGCTGGGTATGCAAGTATCTGTTTGAATACTTTGTGAAAAGTCCTGCTGAAATCGCAGGTGATGATTTTTTTGTTAATTTCATTTCCAACGGAGTATCGGCAGAATTCTGGTTCATAGTTTTCTCGGTGCTGGTACTTGGCGTAATTTTTATGGGAGTTCGTAACGGAATAGAGAGAGTATCCAAAATAGTGATGCCTATTCTTGTTGTGCTTGCTGTAATTATCTGCGCATATTCTGTTACAAGACCGGGAGCAATAGAGGGTGTTAAATATCTGTTCATTCCCAATTTTGCGCAGTTTTCACTTATGACTGTGGTTACAGCAATGGGACAGATGTTCTACTCACTTTCAATTGCTATGGGTATCCTCATCACTTTCGGATCCTATGTTAAAAAGGAAGTCAGCATCGACGAGTCCACAAGACAGGTTGAGTTCTTTGACACCGCTATCGCAATCCTTGCCAGCCTGATGATCATCCCCGCTGTCTTTGCTTTTTCAGGCGGAGATCCGGAACACCTTAATAAGGGACCTTCGCTTATGTTTATCACCATGCCTAAGATTTTTGCGAGCATGGGAGTAGGTCGTCTCATCGGAATCTTGTTCTTTGCACTCGTTCTTTTTGCAGCTGTAACAAGTGCAATTGCTCTTACAGAGAGTGCGGTTTCAACCTTCTCTGATGAGTTTAAATGGAGCCGTAAAAAGGGCACCGTAATTATGGCATTTATCATGCTTGTTCTCGGAAGCCTTTCATCACTCGGTAACGGCCCTCTTGCAGGTGTCACAATATTAAAAATGCAGTTCCTTGATTTCTTCGACTTCATTACCAATTCCGTAATGATGCCGATAGCTGCATTTGCAACCTGCATCCTTATCACAAAGTTTGCAGGCATCGAGCGCATCGAGGAGGAAGTAGAGCAGGACGGACATCCTTTCAAGAGAAAGAAGACCTTCTCCTTTATGATCAAGTTCCTCTGCCCTGTTTTTGTAATCGTTATCCTCATTAGCGCCATCTTAAACGTATTTGGAATTATTCAGATGTAAACAATAATGCCTTCCCCCTTGGGAAGATGAATATTTATATGTAATTAAGCCTTCCCCCTTGGGAAGATGAGTATTTATATGTAATTAAGCCTTCCCCTTTGGGGCGCACGACATCCGGGGGATGTCGGTTCTGCGCGGACCGGAGCGGAGCGGAGACAGGTGGCACGAAGTGCCGGATGAGGGGAACCGTATGGAAGAAAAATCAAAAGACTTCCTCGCAGGACGTCTTAAAGATCTCGCGACAAAAGCATATCAGAACAGTTTTCTTACTCACACCGATTTTTTATCGGTTTCCGAGCTGGCCAGCGTCTACCGTATATTTGCTTCGGAGGGCGTGCCCGCAAATGTGCATGAATATTGCGGATCAAAATATGTGGTATACGGCGGTTTCGAGGATGCCGAGAGGGCGATGGTTTGCTTTCTTCCGGACTATCTCGATGAAGAAAGCTTTCTGGCCGCAGAAAAGGCAGAGCCCTCTGTTCTGAAATGCATTCACATAACACCGGTAAATAACAGGTTTTCGGACGACCTTACTCATAGGGATTATCTCGGATCACTGATGAATCTTGGTATCGAGAGGGACCAGATAGGAGATATTCTTACGGGAGAAAAAGAGGCCTACGTTTTTTCAACACCTGAAATCGGCGAGCTTATTTGTAAGGAACTGATCAGAATCAGACACACCTCAGTGAAATGTACGATGGTCAATCCTTCCGAATGTGAGATCAGACCGGCTTTTGAGGAGATAAGCGGAAGCGTGGCTTCGGAGAGAACAGACGCTATCGTAGCTTTTGTATATCATCTCTCAAGAGCCGAGGCGCAGAAGCTGATAGAAAGTGAGTCGGTTTTCATAGACGGGCGAACAGCCTACAGTGGTGGCTATGACCTCAAGGCAGGCTCAAGAGTTTCAGTCAGCGGCCACGGAAAGTTTATTTACCTGGGGCAGAGTGGCACCACCAGAAAAGGGCGATGCTACGTAAATGTGAAGTTGTTCGTTTGAATGTAAAATTAAAGCATCTGTTCTTAGCTTTTTGCTAAAGACAGATGCTTTTTTGAAATATTACTCTTTTATCAGGTTAATGCAGACAGTCTTTTCTCAAATTGTTCATAGAAATCCGAAGCTGTATCATAATCGGTCAGGTAGAAAACTTTAAGAAGTCCCATATTAACAGCCTTTAACTGTTCTTCCGGCATTTCGGGAGCTCTGTCGCCAATCCCTTTTATGAAGAAATGCCACTTATCAATATAGGCTTCATACTTTGAAAATTCCGGAGTATCTATCCATTTTTTTATCTTGATTTTAGACTGGCGCTCTTTTTTACATTCATTCACCTGAAGAAAATACCTGTGAGTTTCATTTTCATATATTCTTCCAAGTGGGAAAAGTCTGCATATTCCGGGACGGTGCGGATGTATACTGCATCGTCCTTCCGCATTCAGGAAAGAGCACGCATCATTTTCTCCCATTTTAAGGCAGGGGAGTATTATGCCATCAGCCACTCGAAGCTCGAGATTTTCTGCAAGCAGTTGTTCAAAAGACTTCCCAAGCCCTTTTTCCAATCTATACGCATCATAAGGATCCAGCGTTATGGAATCACCCATTCCGGTGCAGCAGGCATGGCATCCTTTGCAGTCACCGACATCAAGCTTAGCCATATCACCGGCGTCATAGATTTTTCCGTCTGAGATTTCTTTTATATCAACATTTCTTTTCATTACTAAGTACCTGTGGATTTCAGTTTTTATCTTATTATACAAGATTATATCTTTGATTTAAAAAGTCCTTTTCGCAAAATGCTTCGTTTTCCATGATTTGTTACCCTTTTTGCTTTGAATATGGCCTTCTTAAGGATGGATATTTCGCAAAATATTTAAATCCAACAGTTTGTTACTCTTTATCTTGGAAAATAGGAGTAACAAAATAATAAAAATGTCTTGATTGCGAAGAATATCCTTAAGAATTTCTTGAAAACAGGCTAAAAAGAGTAACAAAATGATATAAAGAGTATAATTGCGAAAAGAAGTATATGAAATTGACAAATAGGGGAAATTCATGTAAGGTATAGAAATAGATTGTGCGCAATCTAAATGCAAAATAGTAAAAAGAACTAATTTACAATCAGGATAATAGGGATATGGCAATAATTGGCCAGGTTCATTTAAATATTATTGAAAGGCAATTGAAATATGGCATACAGCATACTAATAGTAATAATCACAATACTTTATATACTTCTGCTTGAGCTCTCAAAGAACACCCTTCTTGGCTGGGCTGTTGGAATAATACTGGCAGCGGCATTGTTCTGCATCAGAATGTTCATGAAAAAGAGTGGCAAGTGGGATGTTCGCACTGCGATAGGAGCAGTAGTAATACTTCTTATGCTTTTTGCAGTAAACTATAAACTTACTTCACCCCCTGTAAAAAGAATTTCCGCAGTTACCTACAAAAATCCCGAGCAGACAGCGGTGATTCATGTGGCTCAGGGAGATATTTCAGGTGTTTATAATGAGGATCACAGTGCAGAGATTTTTGCCGGAGTCCCTTATGCAAAGCCTCCTGTGGGAGATCTAAGGTGGAAGGAGCCACAGGATCCGGATAGCTGGGCAGGGGTGAGGATTTGTGACACCTACGGTCCAATGGCGATGCAGCCGAGATCTTCTGAACTCTACTCATCTTTGTCGCAGATACTTGGAACTAACGATTACAGATTTTCATTAACAGATCAGTACAGGGATGCTATGAGTGAGGACTGTCTGTACTTGAATGTATTCAGACCTGCGGATTATAGCGGTGAGCCGCTGCCGGTAGTTTTCTTTATTCATGGCGGTTCACTCACAACAGGTCAGTCCTACTACACTGAATACCGCGGAGAGAGCTTTGCAAAGAAAGATGTTATCCTTGTAAACTTCGCTTACCGCCTGGGGATATTGGGCTACATGGCAAATGATGAGTTGGCTGCGGAATCCGTGAACCATACGACAGGCGATTACGGACTCCTTGATCAGATAAAGGCACTGGAGTGGGTCCATGAAAATATCGGAGCCTTTGGGGGTGACCCTGATAATATAACCATTGCAGGTGAGTCTGCTGGATCTTCTTCAGTTCAGGCGCTGTGCGTATCACCGCTTACAAAAGGATTATTTGTAAGAGCTATTGCTGAGAGCAGCGGAATAGCAGCTAAGAAGCCCTACCACACCTTCAGAGATATGTCCGAGGCTCTGGTAACAGGAGATGAAATCTTGAAGGAGTTCGGCGCGAAAAATGTTGCAGAACTCAGGAAAATAGATGCGGAAAAACTTATTACGACAAAGACTCAGAACAGTGATATGTGTGTGGACGGATATGCGATAGCGGAGCAGCCCTACCTTACTTATGAAAAGGGAGAAAACCACGAGCAGGCGCTTTTAAACGGATCGAATCTAAAAGAGGCGGACGCATTTTTGCTTTCGACAAAGGCAACCTCTGAAAATTACGAGGAGATTCTGATGGATATACTTGGAGACTACGCAGGAGAGGCAGCAGAGCTTATTCCGCCCGGAGCCGTAGAAAGAGATAAGTATTTCATCATTGATCCCAAAGGGGATGCGAAGGGCAGCCTTAATTTCATATACAGTGATGCATGGTTTTCCTACAGTCACAATGTATGGAGCAGATACATGGAAGCACAGGGCAGGGATGTATACCAGTATTTCTTCACTAAGACAAATCCCTACCTTAGTAATAACCATGCGGGCGAGATGCCCTACGCTTATGGAAACCTGTTCTACCATCCGGGGATGTATAATGATAGTGACTACGAGCTTTCAGAAATTATGCAGACCTACTGGACCAATTTTGCCAAGACAGGAGACCCTAATAAGGGAAGTGATTCTTCTGAAACAATAAACATACCCGAATGGCCGAAGTGGAATTCAGAGGAAGATAAACTCCTGGAATTTAATGATGAGATAAAACTCATTGATAATCCTTATCACGAGCTTAATAAGATTATTGATAAGTATCAGAATGAATGACTAAAGCCCTCCCCCTAGGGGAAGACAATTATTACAATGCCTTCCCCCTAGGGGGCGCTCGACGTCCGGGGGACGTCGGCTTAGCGCGGACCGAAGCGGAGCGTAGACAGGTGTCTGCGCAGCAGACGGATGAGGGAACAAAAAAGCTCCTGCCGATATTCATAAGTGGCAGGAGTTTTTTCAGCTGCATACGCAGTTTATTTTGTTACTGATTTGGTTTCTTTGGTCTCATGGACAATATTTTTTCAACAATCTCAAAAATCGCTCTCTGATCGTGAGCAGTTTCCTGCTCGATAAGCAAATAGGATTTCATAGCGTAGGAATCCTCTGCTGTATCAATTGTCTCTATATTCTTCATGAAATCAGACATTGAAATATCAAGAGTTTTTGTGATTTTATAAATAGTGTTGACGGAGGGAGTTTTTACACCCCTCTCAAGCTGACCGATATATGAAGGATGAAGATCGCTTTGCAAAGCAAGCTCCTCCTGGCTAAGGTTCTTCTCTTTTCTGTAAAATCGAACACGGTTTCCAATCTCTTCGGTAATATTCATTCAAGTTCTCCTTTAAAATAGTATGTCGTATGCAGCTTATAAAAATGCATACTAACACTACCTATTTTTCTAAAATTTATACTAGAGATTCATAAAAAACGGCTCAAATTACGATTGTGCCAATTATTGAACTATATATACAATGGATGCCATACTAATGATTTCATACTTTACAAAAAGGGGACAGGGTGATATATTACACGAGCATGTTTCAAATTTGCGGAGACATCCGGATATATCATCCATTTTTTCCATTTATTTTTTACAGATAATCGATTATTTTTCTATTTGTTTGATCTTTAGGTGTTAGGTTTTTCTTTGATTTTTTGTCTCCAACAATATGTTACTTGCAACCATAATTACTAGAAAATATAATGGAGGTAAGAAATTGAGCAATGAAAAAGTGAATCGTGAGTATAAGTCGAGGCTGTTTGTAAGGCTGTTTTCAGATAAGAAAGAGCTTCTTGACCTGTATAACGCTGTTAATGGAACAGACTATGACAATCCAGATGATATCGAATTAAATACCATTGAGGATTTCATATATATGGGGATGAAGAATGATATTTCTTTTTTGATTACGGATGTTCTAAACTTATACGAACACCAAAGCACAGTAAATCCCAATATGCCATTTAGGGGTTTTTTGTATTTTGCTGCGCTGTATAGGAAACTGTTTGAGGGGCGAAAGGACATTTACAGTAGTAATCTGGTAATGGTTCCTACTCCTCAGTTTATAGTCTTTTACAATGGAATGGCAAACGAGCCGGACCAAATGGAAATGAAACTTAGCTTTCTGAAAAGAAAACACGTAGAGAGTCTATAAAAGTTGCAATCGACAGATGCATCAGAGAAGGCATTCTTGCCGAGTTTTTGAAAAAACATAGAAGGGAGGCTACAGATATGTTGCTTACTGAATATGATGAAGAACTCCATATTAAGAATGAGAAAGATATCTCATATAGCGAGGGTAGGAGGCAAGGAGTACAATTGGTTAATGAATTATATGCTTGGCTTGCAAAATGTGGAAGAAGTGAGGATATTACCAAAGCAATAAGCAATCCAGGTTATTTTGAAAAAATGTTAACTGAATATCAGGGCAATTCGTGTGATGATAACTTGAGATGAATGTGGTCTGATGAAATGAGCCAGCGCGTTATGCGCCGGCTCTTATTTTTTGTACTTTGAAGATATGTCTTTAACGTATTTATAAATGTTATTTCTGGGTTCTTCTGGAAGACGGGAATAGTTTTCAATAATAAACGAGAGCTTGGGATCATCGCCGGTAATTAAATACTCAACAGGAGAGGGATCATCGGTCTGGTCAGTAAGATATTCAGCAGAAGTTCCGAGGTATTGAGCCATAGTCCGAATGACTTGATATGTGGGAGTGCGTGTGCCTTTTTCATATCTGGAATATACGCTTTGAAGGAGCCCCATTTCCTGAGAAGCAATTAACTTATTCCACCCTTTTTGTTCACGCATTTCTTTTAATCTATCTGTGTTAATCTTCTGTTTCAATTGTTTGTCACCTCTTATATGGATAATCAATTATAGATATATTACCACAAAGTGGTGCTCAAAATAAAATGTTCAAAAAATGGCATTGACATATACAAAAAGGAGATTTAGTATATATGGCAACGGTATATACCAATGGCGTATGCAGATGGAAATTTATTCAAATATGCGAAAATGTCATATATAAGCGAGGAGGGTGCTTATGCAGTTTTTTGAGGGAGAGCTAAAGTATAATTTTACACTTTATTCTGATACAAAAAGATTGCTAGGTGTTGCAAGGCAGATTAATACCAAATATTGGTTGGGAGATAAAGAGTTAGGGATTCATATATTGATGTCAAACGTTACTATGAGCAAAGTCACTATTCTGGTTATGTATGAAGGGAATGGGTGTGAATGTGGGGCTATTTTTGATAAATGTGTAGATTTTTCAAATAGAATAATGGCTGCTTCAAATATTAGTGATGACTTTGATGCATCAGACAGATTAACAGTTTCTGAAATAACTTTAAATGTTTTTGATGACCTTTTCAGGGAAGAGTGGTTCGAAAAACTATATGATGATAAAGCTGAGATGTACAAGATAATTTCAGTGGATTATTTGCAGTTTATATGTAAAGAGAATCTTCTGGATGCTTGCTTTGAGAAGAAGACTTTTAGAAGAAGATATATTCCTCGAGATGAATTATTAAGAATCCGTGAGAAAAGAGAAAAATATAATGCTATGGTGCCTCAGCCGATGCATTATATTGTTGCTGAGGCTGATGACAATGTGAGGGCTGAAATTGATGATGAATTGATCTATGAGCTTAGAAAAGCCGGAAGAATAACTAGCAGGCGATATATTAAAGTGTCTGGGGATATTATGGGATCACTAAGCAGGAATAATTATAAGATTCAGAATTTAAATAACCTTGACGGCGGATTTGCTATTGTTGAGCTAAACTGTAAAACAACTGAAGATGCAAATGCTCTAGTTAAATCGGTTTATAGCGAATACAACCACTATTCCGGTAATTATATAGTGATCTTTCATGTAAGCGAGAACGACAGGAATATTATAGATAGCATCCACAAGATATGTTCGCTATGGCCTTTTGTGCAGATCAGTAACAAGGAACTTAGCAGAAAAAAGGCAGTGGCCAGACTAAGGGAAATTGCAGAAGAGAATAATCTGGTACTTAACGATATGGAGTGCATGCAGATTTTACCCAACGGGAATTCATTTACGTTTGATGAAATAAATACAACATTCAGAAAGTGGTATCTGACTAAATACGTGGTGGATGAGTATTATCCTCAATACAGAAATAAGATAGATGAATACTTTAAAGACGAAATTGTTGAAAAGGATGCTTTGTTGGAACTTCAATCCCTGGTCGGGTTAAATGATGTTAAACACTTATGCAAAAGAATTATAGATTTTTATGCGCTTCAGAAGCTTATGAGCAAGGATAAAGACAATCATAATGAAATTGGAATGCATATGGTGTTTACAGGTAACCCTGGAACAGCAAAAACTACTGTTGCCAGACTTATGGCGAGGATTCTAAAACAAAGAGGGATCTTGTCAAAAGGCGAACTTATTGAAGTCGGACGCGCGGACCTTGTTGGACAATATGTGGGGTGGACAGCAAAAACGGTAAAAGATTATTTTATTAGGGCTAAGGGAAGCGTACTTTTTATTGATGAGGCATATTCGTTATCGTCTGAAGATAAAGATAGTTTTGGAATTGAAGCTATTAATACAATTGTTCAGGAAATGGAAAACCACAGAGATGAGGTTGTAGTGATATTTGCAGGATATAAAAAAGAGATGAGAAAATTTATTGAGTCTAACAGTGGATTGAGGAGCAGGGTTTCGTTTCACATCGATTTTCCGGATTATTCAGGAGATGAGTTATTCGAGATTTTGAAATTGATGGCTAGAGAGAAAAATTATTCGCTGAAGGAAGATGTCTATAAATACTTTATTAAAAATCTTGAAAATTATGATTCACGCAAGGGGAATGGACGCATCGTGAGAAATATGTTTGAAAAGGCAAGGATGAACCAGGCTGAGCGAATTATGAAACTTCCTGCAAAGCAACGAACCAAGGAATTATATTTTTTAACAGGTGAAGATTTTGGAGGTGAAACTGCATGATATATATTGATTTTTTGAAGGAATGCACGAAAAAGCTTATAGAAAAATATGAGATTGATGGCTGGCAGGTTAAGCTGTTTGAGGATGGCGACAGTGCTGATAATCAAGCAGACATTAGCTTTATACATGATACAAATTTGAAATACAATGGTTGTAAAGATAATACTATTATTGGAGATTTTTTCAGGCTAACCAAGTCTGTTAAAGGTGATAAAGCTCTTGTTTGCAGATTAGAAGGAAAGTATCTGTTTGATGAATTTGAAAATAAGGGGTGGGACTGGATATATGAAATTGTTGATTCAAATATATCTTTTTCTAAAAAGGCAGTAAATCCTATAGACAATTTGGAAAATTTTGAGAAGGTAAAGGATGAGCTGATAATAAGACCTCTGAACTATGAAAAAAATAAAGTATTTCTTGAAGATAAGGTATACAGAATGGTTGGAGATTTTGTCCTTGTATTGTATGTCCTTGTCAGTGAAACGAAGGATAAAATAACATCTGTGAAGGTGCCTTTTTCTTGCGTTGAGAAGTGGGGGATGGAAGATAGAATAGATGATATTTTTGACAAAGCTCTATCTAATTCCAGCATAAGATATCCTATCCGCATGATAAGAACAATAGTTAACGACATAGAGTTTGGAATGTCTGCAGGGTATATGGATATTGAAGAATCCGTAACCAGGATCGATGATGATGATACTTTAGTTTGTACATGCAATAATGGTCCGAATGGTTCTGTGAGCTTATTTTATCCGGGTATTATGAAAAGAATTTCCGATTTATATGGTGGATCAGATTATTATGTGGCTTTTACTGCAGCTGCAGAATACCATGTTCATAGATGTTCGGCAATGGAGCCTGAAACGATAAAACATTCGCTTGATCTGTGCAACCGGGAATATCCAGATGAAATGCTAAGTTTAACGGTTTATAGGTATAGTCGCGAATCAGGGGAACTATTGCCGCTGCAATTATAATGTTCGAAAGATTCAAAATTGAATATTTGAAAAACATAAAATCAAGAGCTGGTACAAATAGCACCAACTCTTGATTTTATTAAAGTAATCTTATTCTTAACAGTACTACAACATTGAATATTGAATATTCAATTGCCATTAAATCAATCCCTCCTTATCATCAAGAAATATTTCAAACAAATCATATCGGTCCAGAAATTCATAGGCTGAGAGCAACTCATCTCGCAAAAGATTGCGCGCGTGTTGAAGGTAATCAAGCTCATCTTTAATGAATTTGTAGGTCTCGGTTGTGTGCATGGCCATAATCACAGCTTTTCCAAGGTTTCCACGTTTGAAAAGAACATCTTTTATTTGATTGTAATTTTTCATAGGCGTATTCTCCTTTCGTAAAACTATAAAGATGGTAGTTATACGAAATGTTATGTAGAAGCCGGAAAAATTAGAAGATTCTAATAACATGAATTGAGAGAAAAGGAGACGATAGAAACTATATTTAGGGAAGCTTTAGAATGGATATGAGAAATTTAATGTGATATTAACAAATTAATTTATTGTAGGAAACAGAATAAACACAATTATCAGATATTAAAGCTAACATGACTTTTTTAGATATAATTTTTCTCAAATTCCTCAGCTGAGCAGGGCTTACCGTAATAATATCCCTCAGCGTAGTTGATACCGATTTCACGAATCTTGTCAGCTTGTTCCTTGGTCTCAACGCCTACTGCACAGCTGATTATATCCAGTGACCGGGCCAGGGCATGAATGGATTTTAAAAGTAAAAGCGAATTATCATCTCTGTCGGCTCGCGATACTAGAGAGTGGGATATTTTTATTACCTTGAAAGTGCAGTCCAAAAAGTTGGACAGACGAAGTTCTCCGCCGCCAAAGTCGTTGAGGCAGAGAGGAAAGCCGAAATTGTAAAGATCAAGAAGGGCTTCCTTGGAGGTTTCTTCGGCGCTCAGCATAACACTTGTACTGATATCAAGCCCAAGGTTACCAACAGGAAAGTTCATATCCTTTGTGACTTTTTTCAAATGATTTATAAAGGTTGTATCCAGCAGCTGAAGTGCAGACAAATTGATAGATATATTGAGAGCCTCATCCCTGTTGCTGTTCCATGCGTTCATACGGCTTACGGCTTCGGTAACAATCCATTTTCCGAGAGAGTCCATGAGACCACATTCTTCCGCAATGGGAATCAGCTCGCCTATTGAATACTCAAAATCTGTATTCTGCTTAAGCCTGGGATATACCTCAGCGCCAAGCAGCTTACCTGTGGACATGTTAACTATAGGCTGATAGTGAAGGACGAAATCCTTCTCGGGGTCAGCCTTTTTAATTATGGATTCAAGCAGTCTGTGTTTTTCAATAGAGGCTACCAGTGCTTTGTCAAAGAATTTGTAATCATCCCTTATGGTGCTTCTTTTTACGGAATACATCGCGGCATCCGCGTAGGAGACGACGAGATTGACATCATCGGAGTCCTCGGGGTAGATAGCTATTCCGATACTTCCCGAAAGATTGAAACTGTAAGTATCAAGTGTGACAGGGGTATTGAAAAGCTTTTGAAGCTTCTCAGCTGCCTCAAGCACATCCTTTCTGCCGATAACATCCTCCATTACGATCATGAATTCGTCTCCGCCGGTTCTGAAAGGAATAAGCTTTTTCGGAAGGTTTAGCATTCTCTGGCCGAATTCTGCAAGTACGCGGTCTCCCATATCATGTCCATAGGTGTCATTGATAGGCTTGAAGTGATTTAAATCTATAGCGAAAATCGCAAAGCGCTGACCGCTCGTCGCGTATTCCCCGGAGAGCTGTCTGAGATACATCGCATTGTAACGTCTGTTATAGATTCCGGTCAGAATATCGGTTGATGAAAGCTTTTGAAGGTTTTCATAGGCAAACTGAAGGTCCTTTGTTTTTTCTTCGACCTGCTTTTCCAGAATCTGGTTCTGTTCTCTCTGCTGCTTTAAAAGCTGCTCATCAAGCATGGAATTATCATGCGTCGCAGACATTATCCAGTATCCCATGACTGCAATGAGAATGTAGAAAAACTCATTTTCCGACAAAAATCCAATAAAATAGAAGAAACCGTCAAGGAGCACCAGGGTTGAAACCAGTACCTTGAGAAAAGTTGTACTTTTTTTGCCCCGCTGATAATTGACTATATCGAAGGAATACCCGAATTCCGCCTGTGAATATGTGCCGTGAGCAATCATGATCATGAAAAGCATATAAAGAAGATTCATATATACGTTCTCAGGATCCCTGCCCATCGCTTCTTTGTATGTGTAATCAAAGTCAATGAGAATATAGAGGAAAATCCCCAGAGGGACCAAGCAGGTTCCCTTTTTTAGGGATAGTCCCGTCACCATGGTGAGCAGGAAAAACAGAATCATCATGATGAAGAAATTAAGAAAAATATAGATAAGAGCGCGTGCGTACTGTATTGGACTTGGATAAACTCCTCCAAGCAGAACGTCAAGGAATTTACGAAGGAGAACAAAACCTATAATGGTAATTGCAAAGGAGCTGTACGCAATCCTGTTAAGTGATGACCTGTTCAGTTTTTTGAACAGATATAACACAAGGGCTAATCCGAAGAAATAATTTGGGAATATGAAAAATATCGAGCTGATGGTATCGATAGTGGGAGAGGGATTTACATACTCGAAAATGAAAGTCATAAGATCCCCTGCAACCCATGACAGTATGCCAAGTCCCAGAAGCGTCATATGCTTTCTGTAGGCTTCAGATATATACGCGCTGATATAAATTACAGCAGCGGCAAGACAGGCTGTGATCGGGGAAAAAAGCGTCAATAAAAGAGAAGCCCCCGCAAAGGTGCTTACCACAAAACATCCATATGAGACCATAAGTGCAATCAGGATGGTCTTGTGAATTCTCTTCATCTTTTCCATAACTCAGTCACGTGCGCTCGTTAATGATATTACGTTTATATTATAATTCAGAAGAATAGGCTATTTATAAATATAAAATGAAAAGATTATTTAAATTATGCTAAAATTGCATAGATGGGAGACAGTGATAAAATGCGAAAGAAGAATAATCTTTTTATATACATATATCTTGGAGTTTCAGTAGTTTTATGTCTTATGCTGGCAACTAGATCGTCTTTTTTGTATCCTCTGAATAACTGGGACGATGCAAACAGCTATTTTTCCATGGGTAAGGCCATTTTCAACGGGAAAATGCCCTATAGGGACGTCTTTGATCAGAAGGGGATGTATCTGTATTTTCTTTACGGGCTTTCTTACCTGATTTCACATACAACTTTTATAGGGGTATTTGTACTTGAATGTGTGCTCGGATTTGCGGACGTGATTGCTTTTTACGGGATAATCAGACTGTTTGACGCAGGGAAGAAGCCTGACTCTTTGGAAGGAAAAGTTCTTTCTGCAATCCTGGCCGTACTGACCTTTGCGGTTATTGTTTGCTCCAGGAGCTTCTGGTGGGGCGGAGCGGCTGAGGAGATATGCCTTCCGTTCTATGCCGCGGGCTTATACCTTTCACTTGCATATTTTAAAAATGATTACAGCAAGGGTACCATGCCTTTTAAGAGCGTGTTTTATGGGGGGATTCTTGCGGGCTTCATCGCGAATATTAAGTTCACCGGACTTGGATTTTTCTTTGCATGGATGATGCTGGTGTTCTTTTCATTCCTTGCACATGGTGAATTTTTGAAGGGGATAAAAGCCTGTTTCGTATTTTTATTTGGAATGTTTCTGCCGTTTGTTCCGTGGATAATTTACTTTGGAATTCAGGGTGGTCTCTATGAGTGGTACTGGGGATATGCGTATGTAAATGTTTTTGTGTACACCAAGGTGGAGAGCGAAGTTCCGGGAGTTATGGGGCGCCTTCTCTATATGGCGAAGACACTGTACTGGCTGATTAGAGATGACTGGCAGTATTTTGTGCCGCTTATAGTTGGAATGATCTGGAGTGTATTTGGAGTTAAGTACTCGAAAAACAAGATAAATATGCTTGCAAGGCTTAATGTGCCGGTGCTTTTTGCTTTTATGTTTTTGGGATTTTTCGGAGGAGGAAGAGACCTTCCCTATTATTCGCTGCCGCTCGCTATCTTTGCGGTACTTGGCTTTTCATTTGTGGGAAATTTTGTTTCAAAGGCGGGATTTTCCGGAAAGATATTTATTCCCGCTATTTGCACAGCACTTGCAATGCTTTTTATTGCGAATAATTCCATGAACATTCCTTTCATGAAAGTGGATAGGGACAGCTATTTTATGTACAGATTCCGCGATGAAGTTCTTGAATCAGAGAATCCGACACTCTTAAATGTGGGGTGCCTTGATGCCGGACTTTACACTTTGTGCGATATTGTTCCAAGCTGCAGATGGTTTCAGACTCAGACTCTTAATGTTGACGAACCTGAAAATAATCCCTACCTCGAACAGGAGAGATATGTCAGGGAGGGGCTTATAGACTACGTCCTTGTGCGCGATCATATACCGGATTCCATTGGTGACCATTATGACCTTATCGACAAGGAGACTTACGGATGGGACGGAGCAGAGTTTAATTATTATTTATATAAAAAGATAAGATAATATTTTTATAAAAAACACAGGCACGTTTTGTGCCAGAACCATAGTCATTGACAAATAGTGTCTGCATGTTGAAGAACAATAATACAAATGACAAAATATATAGTAGATTACTATTTCTTACGAGGAGGTAACACTATGAGGAAGAGACTATTTAAGGTTCTTGGTGCAATGCTTGCGACAGCTATGCTCTTTACGGCTGTTCCGGTTTCTACATTTATCGGTCCGGATAAGGTAAATGCCGAAGAGGACGAAGATGTCGATGAAGAGCTGAAAATAAAAGCTCCTGCCAAGGTAAAGGGCGTTAAGGCTACAAAGATTAAGAAGACCTATAAGATTACCTGGAATCGTATAGCTAAAAACTGTAAGGGATACGAGATACAGGTTTCTCCTTATAAGAACTTCGAGATGCCGGAAGAGGACGACGAGAGCGATGAAGATATTGAATATGAGGAGATTCAGGAATTCACAAATGAAGGAAAAGGGAAGACCTATGTGAAGGTATCCGGTCTCACCAAGAAGAAGGTCTATTATGTAAGGGTCCGTGCTTTTAATGAGAATGATGACGGAACAAAGTACGGAAAATGGTCTAAGGTGAAGAAATTCAGGTATAAATAAGCAGATTAAAAAAATCGGCACTGTTTTAATATTTAAAGGAATATTTATGTTTTTTTAATATCAATATCTTGCGTGAATTACTATAATAATAGTGAAAGGGGGCTTATGGCTCCCTTTCGTTTTCGGTTAACGGATTAACGATTTTTCACAAGGATGTGATGATATGAGGATATTAGAGAACATTGCTTACGGATTAATGGGATTGGTATTTGCATGCCTTGCTTTTATTCTTGCATGCGTGGTAAATCCCGATATTGGTGTATGGGTTGGTGCCCTCCTGCAGCCTGCGGATGAAGAAGAGGTTCAGGTGGACACTTCTAATAAGTATTATGTCGAGGTCCCGGACTGGGACTATATCTACGGCAATTCTGAAGAAACTGATTCCCACGATGTTGAAAGTGAAGAAAATTCTTCCTCCGGTTTAGGTGACATGATTACAAATGCAGTCACCGGTATTTCTGATGCCATTGCGGAGCTTGAAGCAACCGAGGTTGATAATCCTGCAGACAACGACGTTACCGTTGAGGACGTTGCAAACGCTGCCGATGCTATGGTTGACGTACTCACAGGAAAAGGAATTCATGTCGTTGTTGAGTCTGATGATAATAAGACCAAAGCAGAAGATACAGTCTCTTCGGATGGTTCAGACAATGCGGAAGCTGTGGCTTATGCTCCCGGAGTTCCCGTTGGAAAGAGCGGCTATGCAGCTTTTGATCCTGAGATAATTGAGCTTGATGATGAAGGTCTTGCAAGACAGGCCATAAACAGTGTGGACTACGGAGATCTGGGAGAGGGTCTGACCTTTGATTCGCAGTTTTATCCCTATTACAATATGCTAAGTGAAGAGGGAAAATCTCTTTACAGGCAGATATATGCGAATACAAGAGCTTTGAATCCCGCCTTCAGACCGGTTCAGCAGGTAACAATGGACACGATGCAGATGATAATCATGAGTGTTGTGTTTGATCATCCCGAGCTCTTCTGGCTTGATACAACTTTTTATCAGGAATATGACTATCAGGGAGTGGCTGTGAAGCTTCGCCTTCGATACTACGATAAGATAAAGGACATTCCTTCAGCGAACAGTCAGTTCCTGGCTGCGGCTGATCAGATTGTGGCAGGTGCAAGCGGGCTCCCGGATGATCTTTCGAAAGAGGTTTATATCCATAATTTGCTTGCGGAAAAGCTGAATTATAAGCATAATCCCCTCGATCAGAGCGCTTATAGTGCTATTGTCGGAAATGATACAGTGTGCGCGGGCTATGCCAAAGCGTTCCAGTATCTGATGCAGAGACTTGGCGTTCCGACTTATCTCTGTGCGGGCTACGCCGGACAGATGCATGCCTGGAACATAATAAAGCTCGGCGATAACTACTACAATGTGGATGTAACCTGGGATGACCAGGATCCTACGGTCTACGATTTCTTCAATCTCTCCGACCGTGATAATTACAATCACAAGAGGATGTATAATTCAGTTTATCTTCCTGCATGCAATGAAGGCGTGTTCATCGCTGTGGCGGATTAAGGGGAAGCAATTGGCCGAGTCATGACATGGGATTATGTAAAACTTAAGGGAAAGTCTTAGCGGTTGGATTTATCTCCAACCGCTTCTTCATGGACAAAAAAATATGGCTGAACTATTATTAGTAAAGTAATAAAGGAGATGGAACAACTATGAATAAATTTCCGTTCAACAAAGAAAACGACAAAAATTTGATTTGGGAAGAGGTTAAGACCGAGCACATAATTAAGAATGAGTGGATTGATTTCAGACAGTCTGCCTTCAGGTTCCCTGACGGAACTGAATTTGAGCCCTACTACAGCTACAGCAGAAGAGATTATGTGGTAATTGTACCCTTTGATGAGGATGGGAATCTGATCTGCGTAAGGCAATACAGGCAGGGGATTAGACAAGTGACCACAGAGTTCCCGGCTGGTGGAATAGAAAGAAGTGACGGAAAAGAGTACAGAGATTTTTCACAAAATGCTGATAACATCAATTGTAGCAAAGCGGAGGAGGCACTTGAAGCTGCAAGGCGTGAACTGACCGAGGAGACAGGGTATGAGTCGGACGATTGGACACATCTCATAACAATTCCTTCAAATGCAACAATTGCTGATAACTATGCATATGTTTTCATGGCAAAAGGATGCAAAAAGGTCTCCGGGCAGCAGCTTGATGACACTGAATTCCTGAACGTTTACAGTATTAAACCGGAAGAAATTGATGAGCTTATAAAAAGCGGAGAGTTTCAGCAGGCGGTGCATGTGATGGCATGGCTTATGGCATTAAGAGCGCTCGGACAAAAATAATTATTACTTGAGGAGGACATATATGAGGAATGTTTTAAAGGGACTGGCGGTAATAGTGGCCGGCATACTGTTTTTTATAGCCAGCCTTTCAGCTATAAAAAGCATAGGAGGCAGGAGGGCTGTAGCTTCGGACGAAAAATCAGAAAATACAGATATCGAAGAAGACACAAATGATTCCGCTGAAACTGCAGATACTACCCCCGAAGGAGACGATGATATGACAGAAATATCCACTAACTTTGACGAAGAACTCATTTCTTTTCTCGAAAAATCCGGATACAGCGATAAAAACTATATGGTGTCACCGGCATCCTTCAGAGCGGTTCTTGCTCTGGCTGTGGCAGGCGCAGACTCAGACACAAAGACGAGTCTAATAAAAGCTATGGGATTTGAAAAAGAGGAGGAGATGAACGAATGGTATAACAATGTATTGTTTGCGCCGGATACGGCAAGTGGATTTATAACCTTCAAAATGCTGAACTCTGCATGGCATAATACCGCATCAAAGGGCAGCATAAACAAAGCATATAAACAGAACATCAGGCAGCTGTATCATGCTGATGCGGAGGATGTTGCACCCGATAAGATCACAGATGCTGTTAACGACTGGGTTAATGAAGGAACTGAAGGCCTGGTTCCCAAGATGAGTGATGATCTTTCTCAGGTAGATATGGTCCTTGCAAATACAATCTATTTGAAGAGTAGCTGGGTAGAAAATTTTGAAAAAATGAATACGAAGGAAGGCGACTTTAAGAGCATAGACGGAGATACCGTTAAGAAGGATTTTATGGAGCAGACCGATCACTTCCGATATTATGAGGATGCTGATGGGAAATTTGTAATCCTGCCTATGCAGGGAGATGTCGATGTTATCGTTATGCTGGGAGACATTGAGGATGTTTGCGACAAGATAGATGATTGCAAATCGGAAAATGTCCATGTCAAGCTTCCGAAATTTGAAACAGAGGCATCTTTTGACAATGGCGAGTTGACTGAATTCATGAAAAGCAGGGGAGCAGGGATTGCTTTTTCACCAGAGGCAGATTTTTCAGCTATGATAAGCGATTCGGAAGTTTTTATTTCCGACATTATTCAGAAGACAAAGATCAAAGTGGATGAAGAAGGAATTGAAGCTACTGCAGCGAGCATGATAGCAGTGCTTGGGGCGGCGCCTCCCGGTGAAAAGATCGAAACAAAGGAATTTATAGCCGATGAGCCCTTCAAATACTATATTGTCACAGATAACGATGATCCGAAGACACTTTTCTACGGGCAGATTGTAAAATGATGAAAAGGTTATCAATTTGTTATCGTTATTGCTAGCGTAAAGTTTTTGTAGGATTAATTGAAAAAGGGGATTTCCTTCATGGTATAGTTGATATTCGGGTGTGCAAACCTAATACAACTAGATGGAGGAGTCCCCTTGTGTTAAATAGTATACAGCATTTTATTGAGAATGGAGTACCAAATCTTCAGAAAGCATCAAAAGATTTCTCGGAGAATCCAAAGGACTTTGCAGGGTTTGTAAGCAGAGTGCGAAATGAAGCATTACAGATGGCATTGGACTACATTTCAGAGACACTCTCCACCTGCAACCAGATTCTTAAGGACAGTCCCATAAGAAGAGAAAAATGGGAAGTGGTTAGAACTGATGA
>NZ_FOBE01000022.1:0-79131 GCF_900109475.1 Butyrivibrio sp. ob235 | reverse complement strand
CCTAAAGTCCCGTCATTTTATACCAAGGATTATGTCGGGACAGGTACTTCCATAAGCTCATAGAGCTTACGTTGTTTGTTAGTTATTTCAGATAGATGATGCGCTCTGCCTGGCTGCTGGTAGTATTCAATAACATCCAGTTCATCAAGCAATGACTGCATTGTGTAATCACTGAACAGGCCATGTTCATCCATCTGTTTTTTGATATAAGACATCAGCTGCAGTGCTACGAACTGCACAAAGAGTTTACCTTCGAAGTTTTCTTCAGATGCGACAGACATCCTGCGCATGGAAAGGCGCTCTTTGAGGTTACCAAAGGACTTCTCAATAAGATCCTTCAGCCTGTATATACGAAGCGCTTCGACAGGATCCTTGATGCCATTGGTCATGAGAGCAAAATAGCCATAGTTACGCTCAGCCTTGCGAATTGCATCCTCATTGAATGAGTAGGTTTTTCCTCTTACTGGTGTCTCATGTATTGTAAAGTACTTCTGATACAGCTTTGTATCTTCCGGATCAGGAGTGCCATTTACCAGGTTGTTTTCAAGGCGGTCAAGCATTGCATTGAACCGTACCTTGTCATCAGTAGCTTTCTGGTCATTGTAGTAGAAATGGAGATATATACGGTGCTTGGCAGTAATGACTTCACCGGAGCGAGGTTTTTCCTTGGTGTATTCCCATTCCTCTGTGAATGACATGACATAGAGCTTTAGCTCAGAATTATAGTTAAAGCGGGTAACGAAATCATCACGGATCTTGTTAAGACGGCTGCTTACAAGATTCAGTGATAGCCTGGCTCCTATGAGGAACTTATGATGATGCTTCATCAGATCATTTATGTTCTTCTCGCTGTAGAAGCCTCTGTCCATGACAAGCTTGAGTTTCTCAAGTTTAAGGAAATCAACATCCTTAACGAGGTTCTCTATAGTCTTAACATCAGTAATGTTACCTGCCAGTTTCCTGTAGTAAACAGGGAGCATTGATTCCTCTCCATACAGCAGAGCAAGATTTATCTGCGGAAGGGAATCACCTTCCTTGTTCTTTCCATACTTGGCCTGCTTTATCAAAGTCGAGTATGAGGAGATAGATGTTGTATCAAAAGCGAGGTATTCATCGCAGGAGTGGCGCTTTGCCTGATATTTGAAGTAATCCATCTTGGATTCTTCAGTGATCAGTCCGAAAAGTTCACTGCTCCTCTGAGAAGGAATATCCTTGCCATAAGGATGCCTGTGGGTGCTGCCCCATTTGGTGAAACGGTATAATGGCAGCCCTTCCTCGATAACGAGGTAGTAAGCTATGGAGAGAATCTGTGGTGCCAGTGAGCCGTAGCACTTTCCAAGATCACCGGCAATGCCTGTCTTTTCAGCAATCCTGTCAAGCAGGTATGTTGCTCCATAAAACTGACAAAGACAGATGTCTGTTGGTACAGGCCCGGTCTTGGAAGTCGTGAGACTGGCTTCATATTCAGCTTTGAGACGATGGAAGTTTTTGTTGGGCTTGAAGTCCGTTCCATCATACTTGCCAATGTACTCACGCTTATGATCAGCCTGCTGCTTTTCTGCATTCCAGAATGGGTGATCAATATATGCGTAACCATTCTGAATGCGGACTTTATCAGTGATCCAGGGCTCATTTATCTTGATTTCCATAACCCACCTCCTTGGTATAATTATACCAAGGCATTGACGGAATATCAAGCAAAATCTGTGTTTTTGATACAATATTTTGTGCTCGCAAAGCCAGTAATATCAAGGATTTGCGGTAGTAACTGTTAACGATTTATACCAGAGCCTTGGTATAATTTCGCGGGAGCGCAGGTTGTAGTTGAAATCAGGAACAAATGTCTTAAGCCATTGAAGAATATATATTCTGTCAGATGGCCCTTCCACCCATATTATTCCATTTGTTTGAAAAAGATCACTGGCTCTTACTCCCAGATCATCCAGAATTTGATTCCTTTCTGATCCATTTGTAATATCCGTCACTGATGATTCACCATTAGTCTTAGTTACATGATACAATTTAGCATTATCTTTCCTATAGAATGTATTTATTGCTACAGGTGAATGGCTCGTGATAAATATTTTTGTATTCTTCTCTGCTGCAAAGTCATATAAATAATCAAACACTCTCCTTTGTAAAGCAGGATGTAGGTTGTTCTCTATTTCTTCAAATGCATAGCATAACTCTAGCGAACGATAATTCTTAGTAAGAGGGATTAGATACAGATTAATTAAGATAAGAATTATTGTTTTCAATCCGCTCCCGGACTTGGAAATGGCATATCTTTTTCCATCTTCCTCCAGGTAGATTTCCCATCTGTATCCTTTTTCCGTTCTTTCGCCTATCTGTTGAATTCTAATAGCAGAAAAAAATGCATCCGGCTGCATAATCGTGTTTAATTCTTTAAGAATCACCTTTTCAACCACGGATTCATCATAAGATTCCGTATTGATAAACTTTCTTACAAGATTTGTAGCACCTTCTCCATTTTCGCTAACCTCTTCATTATCAGTCTCAGTTTCCGGCACAATATCTCTTTCTGCGCTAATACGCAGCATAGCAACGTTGCTAATATCCCGACCATACCGACTTGTAACGTTAACCCAACTATGCAGAAGCTCTTTTTGCCACGGCTCATTTAATGGTATTTCATTTTCCCATTCAGATTGGGAACTAATAAATTCTGCCAGCGCATTGACATGCTTTTCCCCAGAAATTGTCTAGCATATTCAAAACCGGACCGATATTTATTTGGTAAGGCTAGATTCCTCTGATTATCGTAAAACCCTTCTAAAATATGTCCCTCATCAAGCTTAAAGGCCGGTCTTAATTTATCCTTATCCACTCCCCTAATATCAGCAATGTGCACTTTTCTAAACAAGCTTTCAATAACATCAATAACGCTGGACTTTCCGGAATTATTCTTCCCAATGATCAATGTGATATTTGTACCCAGCTCCAATTGATGAGTCTCATTTCTTGAAAAACTCTTATATGAATCAAATTCCAAAGCAGATAATAATAACAAGACATTATTTGCCATATCCAACACCTTCTCGTTTTTTCTTATATTACTTTCTCCACTTAATAATTCCCCTAAAATTTTATTTTTCTCAGAAATAATTCTTCTGAAGAAGGTTTATCTTCTCAAACAGAAACCACCGCTCTCAACCTTCAGTAATATATTCCGATCTATCTACAATTTCCTTCACAATACTCTTTTTAATTCCCTATCACGACCTTGATAAGCGCACCATGGTGAAGAACCTTAAATTTCTAAAGTTTTGAGCTTTCATATTTTGTGCTTATTAACTGCCCCCTTGTACAAATTATGCTAGTACATATCTGGTTCTGATATTAAATGAGTCTTCTCCCACCTTTTTACAACCACTACTCCCATGATATTACCCCCATCTAACAACGAACTCGTCACGCTTTCCTTAGTACTCGCTTAGAATTTGCTATAAGAAGATTATGCGTAAATGGTCCTCTATAAGCCTCCTCATCAAGAAATGCCAAAACCTCCATTGCTCCATCTTTATCTGCAGGAATTACTATTTTCTTATCCTTTATCTTCATATGAATTCCTGCATCTTTAGCAATGCTTTTGATTTCCTTAACCGTAAAATTCTTAAGCACTTCTGAATCGTTTATCATGGCAATCTTACGCCTGACGTAAATATTTGCCATCCCATTAAATGCTTCTATATTTTCAAAACGCAAAGCATCATTTTGTGTGAAAGCTCTGACTTCCGAATCTGAAGCGGACCGGTAATACTTACGAAGATCAAACACTTGTCTTGCATAGTAGAAAGATGTAAATTGAAGTTCTTCTCCTGTATAAAAGCAATCAACGTTGTATGTAATTCCAATTCCAAAATGCTTCTCAGGCTTGAATGTATTGTTTGTATGAAACAGCCGAAACGGTAATGCTGTCAAATTCTGCTCTTTCCTATATCGCTGAAATCCAATATTAAAATGCTCCCCCTCAACATTTTGAACACACTCTCCTACAAAAATAGCTTTAATTTCAGGATAGCCCATAAAGTCTTCATCCTCTTTATCCTTTACTGTATTGTCTTTTTCATATGAGTCTACTCCAAGAGGATTCCTTATCGCATCCTTTATCTCATCTGGAAGAAGAAATTTCTCAATGCGCAGTACCTCATCATCTTCAGGTTTATAATTTACCTCAAAATCATGTATGGCCTTACCATTTACCATAGTCTCCACAGAATCTCTAAATGTGTCACATATGGTTTTCTGTGTATCCTTATCAACTTCAAGTCTTAAAATACTATTGTCCGTAGTCAATATGAAAATACAGCAATTGTCGAACATTTGGCTCACTCCTCTCTTAGTAACAAGAATTCAAATACCTGAGCCACCCTATTTACATCAGAAGGTCTTCTCAACTTTTTACGCGATATTAGATGATATCCTGATGCAGCCCCTTCAACATCCAAATTATAGAAATGATATCTCCTCAGATACAGCCACGGATGCGGAGTCACGTAATCCGTGAATGTTAAAACGACAAGAAGCATAACAATAATAATCCCCAGTACTGGCTTAATATATGATTCAAACTGAAATGTAGCAAATGGGAGCAGATATGATATTATATAAGCCACAATCCATCCATCTCCACACGATATATCTGTTCCTGTAACCCTCATTGTCTGAAGATGCTTTTTCCCATAATTGAACGAAATATTGAAGATTACCATTATAATACCCACAATCGCCAGCATTACCAGTGGTACCTTCCAACTAATTACAATTGGATTTGACCAAGTGGATTTCTTAATAAGCCATACTATGCCCCCAAATATGAGTATAGGAGACTCAGCTGAAACAGTGTATATAAACTTCTGTAGTCTATTCGCCATATAAAATTCCTCATTCAGTAATCTTCATTTCTGCCTGAAACCGATTCCTATAGTCTATTTTATTTCTAAGAAAAATATTCTCCGGATATCCTATCATCTGATAAAAATATGATTCCGGATAATATTCCTTATTAGACAACACATTATCAAACTTCCCATCCAAGTTTTCTTCGTGCAGCATTTCTTTGAGAAGCTTTATAGTGTCACGATATATGTTCTGTGCCGAAAGCCTGCCTACACACCGATTCAACTGAAAGTCAATTATCCTCGGTTGCAAATTATCTCTATCTTCATATAGCCAGCTATTTAACCCCTCTGATGCTGCTCTGAGTTCATGTATTGCATTCGTAGCAACAACACCACTCCATGCATCTGCTAAAGTATTATATTGATCACTGCCTTTTTGCGCCTCAACAATATATGTAAAGATCCTAGTCATAATAACCATGTTTGCCTTTGCATCAACCGGAACCATAGTGCTTAAAACAGCCGTGGCGCCAGCTCTTATGAGAAGATCTGCTATATTCACATTACCCGTCCCTCTAGGGCTAGTGCTACATGCACTAAGAACCACAAATGGTGGCACTTTGAAGTCATTACCATCAGCTATCCAAGGCTCATCCTCTATCATAACACCGGAAACATTACGTTCTCTTTCCGAAAAACCATGTGCCGAAATATACAAAACATCTATATCGCGCATCTGTGGACTCTTTAACACATCCATCAGCTCATCCACATTATGAATGCGCTTAAAATCTACAGAAAACCTTTTCGAACCAAACCGCGATGAAGGATCTGAAAACTTCTTCATCATCTCATAAGTTTTATTTGAAAATGTCTTTACAAGATCATCTTCCTTAATGCAGTCAAGGAACAGGACATTACATTTATGAGAAAAATCTACCTGCCATATCTTTCTGCATTCATATTCCAAAGTCCTTGTCAATGGAGTCAACGGTCTATATGTGGTAGGAACTGAAAGACATATTGGAGCAGTCATATGAGGTGCTATGGCAAGGCCTATTGGAAAATCAGAGAAAACCGTCAGCGATATAGCCCTATAAAGCATTGATTTCTGAAATTCTGATAATCTCCTATCTAAATGCTCTCCAATAATAGTTAAAATCTTATCTATATGCTTCGCCTTTGGTTTTGTGGCATTTAAACTACCTATCTCAAGTTTGTTGAATTCAACAAAATCTTCCTTATCAATCTGCTTAAGTTCAATGTAAATAGCAGATTTGGCAATTGCGCGATGAATTCCAAGAAAGCGTATCATCCGCAGTTCATCCTCGGGAATCGAAATGCTTGAAGTTCTTATCTTTCTTTGAGCAGCTGCTACACCTGGGAGTGTCATCACAACATTTGCTCTGAAAATCCCTTTCTGCCGCTCCTCTTCTTCATCAACAATATAGTATGTTTCTTCCGTAAGGGAATCCACGCCCTTATTCCGAAGAGATACGAGAGCATTGTTGTGGTTTTTTATCTTAGCATAAATTTCAGCGATAACATCATCCACCCGTTCTGGCGATGAAGCATCAATAGTTCCAATAACTCTGTCTACACAGCCATACTGCCGTGCCAAGAAAACTACCGGCAAAGCCTTCAAGCATTCCCCTCTGAGAAGATAATGCTTATCAATATCTAGTACTATCTCCTCGGCAGCTAACCCCTCTCGTTCTATTAATTTCTGCCAAATATCATTTATATCGTAAGCTTTCAGCGCACTCTGCCGATAAACTCCGAGAGGTGTCTTCATAGCCTCTGCGACATTTACCACTTCATTCGCACAATCATCCGAAACAAATATTCCCGTAGCATCAAGCTTCATGCCTGTATGTTGAGCCAAAAAAGAATCTGGCAATAGAACGATGCTATGTGGTGTATCATAAGATGAATCTAATAGTAATTCATCCTGATTATATAAATCCAGTGATAGTCTTGGCAGATGAAGGATAAACTCTAAAGAGTCCAAAACATCCGCTAGACCAGGCATCAAAAGATGAGCTGTTCTCTGATATTCAGAAGAATTCATTTCAGTTAAAGGAATTACTGGCGAGTACTCTTCCTCAACATCACCATGAAACACGACAAAATAATTGTAAATCTCTATTCCTTCGAAAACCATTGCAAAAACCTTTATACTACTAAATCTCTTTCACCTTTAGTTCCATTTATAACCAGTCACATCAGCAGAAATCAGAACAGGAGTATTGGAGATTAATCAATGCATCTTCTCCATATTTATTCATTTCAATTCTGATACTTAACAATGTAGTTATTGATGCAATTCACTTGTCTTTTCCACAGCGTTTCATTATCATTTCTTACCTTACTGACCTTGTTGCTTAGTAAGTACGCTGTTACTCGTACCATATTATTGTACCAAATTTTTGAAATGATATCCCCAATATCATGCATCGAGACATGGACCAGATTTTATTTATTCTTTACACTATTTTCATGTATGTTTAATTTGCATACTTTAAAATATGTATAACAATGACTTATAAAGATGTATCTTAAGTACTCATGGTTATGATCACATGGAGGGATGCGATTTGAAAAGTATAAATAAACGAATTTTACATTATCTATGTATATCAGCTTTCGTTATAGGAATGCTTGCCTGTGTAAAAACCACGGCATTTGCTGCTCTTTCAATCAACGGCAGTGCAGTAACCGAACCATATTCGGGACCCGGTTGGAGTTATAATACCACAACTAATACTTTAACTTTAAATGGATTTACTGTTACCAGCGGTACTCAACCGGCAATTTCTGCAAGTGATTTGAACAAGTTTAATATTGTTCTAGTCGGAGAGAACAATATCAATGTATCTAATGAGAATGGTATACTTGTTACTTTGTCCGGCAGTAACTGCAAATTCAGTATCAGTGGAACAGGTTCGTTAAAAGTAAATTCTACCGATTCAGCAATAAGATGCAATGGTGGCTCAAGTGATATTTTTGAAATTAAGCAATGCGCTATAGAAGCTACCGGCACAGGCGATTCTTCAGCTGGTATTTTTAGTGAAACAGAACTTTTAATCAGTAATTCTGCGACGGTTGTTGCTACAGGCGGAGACGCAAGTAGTAACGATGCATATGGTATTTTTTCAGATGCCGGAAAGGTAACAATAAAGAATTCTAATGTAACTGCCACAGGTGGAACCAAAGGCATATATGGCTATAATGTAGCAGTTGACAATTCTGTTGTAAGAGCATCAGCACTGGGTGCAACAAATCAGGAATGTGCGATTCAGGGCGACCATGAAATAAATATCTCAGGTAAATCAACAGTAGTGGCAACTGCTACATCTGAATACTCGTATGGCGTTTCATGCAATACATCATATGGTATACAAATAAGTGCAGATGTTAAGTCGGTAATAATTGAGGGCAATACTGCTTTAGGCGGCAGACTTCAGAATATGACTCCCGGTGTTGGTTGGTTTAATGGCGTTCCGGAAGTAATAGAAATACATGAAGACTCAACCAGTATTACTACATCATATGAAAAAGTCCAATTTCCTAAAATTGCACCGACAATAACAAGTGCTCCTACCGCAAAGAGTCTTACTTATACCGGAAGTGAGCAGGAACTTGTAATTGCCGGCACTGCTACTAATGGACAAATGGAATATGCCATTGGCACAAATGCAGATGAAGCTCCTACTACAGGCAGTTTCGGTGCGCAATTGCCTAAGGCGACAAAAGCAGGTTCTTATTATGTTTGGTATCGAGCTGTGGGAACCGATATATATGGTGCGACAGATGCAGAATGCATTGCGGTTGAAATCAAGAAGCCTGAATATAGTATTACTATTTCAACAGATGGTAATGGAACAGCTACAGCTTCGGCTAATAAAGGCGTAGAGGGCACAGAGGTAACCCTTACTGCAACTCCAAATAGTGGTTATAAGTTTGGTGAATGGCAAGTTATTTCCGGCGGAGTAACAGTTGAAAACAACAAATTCCTGATAAAGACCTCAAATGTAGAAATTAAGGCAATTTTTGAGGCGGATAGCACTCCGGAGATTATTCAAATCAATGGTACAACCCTGTCAGAACTTAAAGGTGGAAACAAGAGTATTACTGTCAGTTGGAAAGAGCAGACAGATATTGATGGATATGAACTTCAATGTACAGTTGATACGGACTTCAATACGATTGCAAAGACCGTCACTATCAGTGATGCAAAAACAACCAAAACTACAATTAAGAAACTCAGCGATAATAAGAAGTACTATGTTAGAATCCGTACATTTAAAAATGTAAATAGCACTGTACAATACTCTGATTGGAGCAGTGTTAATAGTGTTAAAACCGCTTTGCCTGAAGTTATAGATAAGAAACTACCCGGAAGCAGTATTACAAAACTAAAAGCCGGAAAAGGCTCTATGAAGATCACTTGGAATAAGCAAAAGAATGTAAAGGGCTACGAAATAGAATATAGTCTTAGTAAGAATTTTAAAAAGAATACTGAAATTGAAACTATTTCCAGCCAACGCAAAAAGACAACAACCATTAAGAATCTGAAATCAAAAAAGACATACTATGTAAGAATCCGTACATATAAAGAATCAGGCAAGAAGAAGTTATGTTCCAAATGGAGTACAGTAAAAAGTATTAAAATCAAGTGATTATAGCTCAGCTAGGAGCTCATTTTCCACAGATTATTTACAAGCGCTAAATTTTCATTTACTAGCCCTGAAAATTTAGCGCTTATTCTATTGCTTTGATTATCCCTCAATAATTGTCGATATCAATCGATACTCATAGGGTAATCGATATTCGTGAGGGTTTCCCAAAGTTTATGAGGGTCAGTCCTGAGGGCAATGTCATTAAGTTAAGATGACACTATAAAGATCTCTACATCAGAAATGGTGTAGGGGTCTTTTTTTTCTAAAAAGTAGTTGACAGATAAACATAAAAGTGCGGCCGCTTTCGCTACAGATTATTATAAGAAGTAGCGAAAGCGGCCCTTGAAATTAGAGGCAAAAGTCTTTATTTCAAGGAGGTGCACATGAAAGCAAAACAGGTTAGAGACACTTTACTAAAGGAGATACGCACTGTTTGTAAGTCCATTGAACAGTTCTGTGTCTCTCCAGGAATGGATTTTGTAAGAAACAGAAAAATGCCGATTGAAAAACTCATTTTGACAATCATTGGTATGGGGAGCAGAAATATCACAAATGAATTATTAGATTTTTATGATACTTCTCCAGATACGCCTACAGCTTCCGCTTTTGTACAGCAGCGAGGCAAACTTAAACCTGAGGCGTTAGAGACTATATTCAAATCATTTTCTATTAAATTGTTAGCTAGCTCAGTGAAGCAAATGCCTATCCTTGCAGTCGATGGTTCTGATGTTCAGATAGCAACAAATCCCGCAGATACAGAGTCATTTTTCACGGGGATGAATGGTCAACATCCTTATAATCTTTTGCATCTTAATGCTCTCTATGACCTTAATCAAAACATATACTTGGATTCTGTCATTCAGAAAAAGCACAATTACAACGAACATTTAGCGTTAATATCGATGGTCGATAGATCAACAATACCAAAGGCACTTTTGATAGCCGATCGAGGATATGAATCTTACAACAACATGGCGCATATTCAGGAAAAGGGGTGGTTTTTTCTTATTCGCATAAAAGATGGAATACATGGTATAAAAGATGGTTTGGACCTTCCAACAACAGACACTTATGATGTTGAATTCAATTTAAAGTTAACCAAGAAGAATACCAAAGAAACAAAGGAATTATTTAAGGATAAAAATCATTACAAATACATATCACACACAACACCTCTTGATTATCTTCCACCTAAGTCACGAAAAGCAGATCCTCTGGTGTTCTATAAGATTGGATTTCGGGTTGTTAGGTTTCCTATTTCGTCAAATGATTATGAAACAGTAATAACAAATCTAGATTCAAATGATTATCCCCCGTCAGAAATAAAAAGGCTTTATGCAGCTCGATGGGGAATAGAATCATCCTTCAGAGCATTAAAATACACTCTTGGAATGGTTAATTTTCATTCAAAAAAAGTAGCGTGTATTCTGCAGGAAATATATGCGCATCTAATAATGTATAACTTTGCGGAAACGGTCACTTCGCAGGTATCCATCCGCAAAAAGCAAAGGAAACATACATATAAAGCAAACTTTACAGTAGCAGTCCATATGTGCAGACTATACTACCGCAGAAAAACAACGCTACAAGTTCTGGAAACCGTTATTTCGAAGAACCTCTTGCCAATTCGCCCGGATAGGAGCCGAGAGCGAAAATTTGCACCAAGAGTTTTCCGTGGTTTCTTATATAGAGTAGCATAACTGAGTTAAAAATACATAATAAGGATAAGGCAGATGACGTCTGCCTATTAGTCATGCCATAAACAACAAAAGAGAGACTGAGATAATGATATCAGTCTCTCTTGGAAATACACTTGTTTACTTCTAGGTCATTAACTTAATGACATTGGTCCTGAGGGGCTGGCTCTTTTTTTAGTGGAGTTCGTGAGGGTTATTCGTGAGGGTCGTTCGTGAGGGGCATTCGTGAGGGGCAAACTTGAGGGTCTGGAGTTATAGCCCCAGACCCTCTGATTAGATTACAGCAGCACAGGATAATCAATACCATGTTCATCAAGGATTTTCTGTAGTTCCAGGATGTAGTTGTATTGTTTTTCTATTTCAATCCAGTTACCATGGCAAAGTGAGTCTGCTTCTTCTATCTCTTGAAGCATTATCTGATAATCTTCCCATTTGATGCATTTATGGTCTTTGCTGAAAGCACAATAATCATGCATTAATTAGTCCTCCTAAAAATCATCTTCTTCAAAGTAATCAACAGGGTTATAGTCAGTTACGCCATTGAGCACAGGAGCGGATCTGGTTGAATAAAGGAACCGGTTGCGGAAGTGCTCAAAGTTCCTGAAGCCTCTGCCCATGCGCTTCAGATCCTTTATTTTCCTGTTTATTGATTCAATAGGGCCGTTAGAAAGCCTGCTGTTGTAGATTTTTCCATTTCCCATTTTTTCAACCATTATGAAAGAATTGATTATGGGATCCTCAAATTTTTCAAGAAGTGTTAAATGAATTTTTAAGTGCACCACTGCAAGACATAACGCACACCCATGCAGTTACCTTTGCAATATATGATTAATTAGGCGATAATTGTTTATGTTCTGCAGATTGATTACTTCTTGAATATGGGAGGTAATCAGAAATGTCTCAATATAAACATTTAACGTTCCAGGAACGCATTCGCATTGAAGAACTTCTTGAGAAAAAAGTCTCTATCAATATGATTGCTAAAGATCTAAAGAAATCCAGATCCACCATTGCAAGAGAAATTCAAAGAAATCGTTATAAAGTATCTGAACCAAGTTATCGAATTCATCCATGTATCCATAAAAAAAGCTGTGAAAGAATGCATGTTTGTGGGGATGAATCATGCCGTAGGCATTGTAATACTTGTCTGGGTACTTGCAACACAAATAATTGTAAAGATTATGTACCACAGCAATGTCGATTTATCGAGAATTCCCCTTTTGTATGCAATGGTTGTGACAGAATTGACATTACCATGGGGGATAATGCCTGCCGGTATATTAAGTTCAAATATCAGGCAAAACGTGCCCAATTGTTGTATGAAGAAAAACTTACTGAGTCCCGTTCAGGGATTTCCTTTTCTCCTTCTGAGGTAGCTGAGATAGATAATCTCGTATCTCCTCTGCTACTTAATGGTCAGTCAATTTCCACTGTTTTCTTTAATCATCAAAAGGAACTTCCCTGCTGTGAAAGAACACTTTATAACCTTGTAGATGGCTGCTATCTTACTGCCAGAAATATCGATATGCCAAGAAAAGTGAAGTTTAAGACTCGCTACAAGCATGGTACTGGGCGAAATCATGATGTGTTTACATTTGATAGAACATATGCTGATTTCAAGAATTTTCTTATAGAAAATCCAGATGTTTCGATCTGTGAAATGGATACAGTTATTGGTAAGGCTGATGAAGGTCCCGTCATACTAACACTGATGTTGCGAAGTTGCCATCTTATGCTAGCCTTCTTGCTCCCTAACAAGACTCAGAGCTGTGTCATCGATACTTTAAACAATCTATGCAAAATGATAGGAATTGAGGCCTTTAGGCGAATTTTCGGGGTAATAATCACAGACAGAGGTACGGAATTTTCTAATCCACTGGCACTTGAATGTGATCAATATGGGGAAATAAAAACAAGGGTATTCTATTGCGATTCCTACTGCTCCTGGCAGAAAGGTTATGACAAGTTATTTTTTATGTAAAGAAACCCATTAAAGTCAGCCTATTTTCAGGCATTACTAATGGATTTCTTTACATAATGATTCTTAAAGTTTAGATTTGCACAGATCCTTAAGCCAACTCTTAAGTGATATATTATTATCCCACTGTGGCTCTTCCTTTGGAACGATTTCTTTGCTGGCTGCTTCAATGGCTTCACGCTTGAGTTTGGCATCAGCTCTTGCATATCGTTCAGTTGTTCTAACGCTTACATGTCCGAGTAAGTCTCTGATGTAAATTAAATCAACACCCGAAGCAACTAAACCCATAGCTGTTGAATGCCTGAGCTTGTGAGGGCTCATATCTACTGGTATTAGGTTAGGGTCTATTTTTCTGGCTGCATCAGAGTACTTTGTTACTATGTAACATATCCCTTGTCTAGTGAATTGGTTTTTCATGTGGTTAATAAAAAGCCAGTCATCCATATGTGAAGGGACATCGTAATGCATTTCTTTAATGTACTGTTTGATTATCGGAATTATAAGGTTGCTTAATGGAACAAATCGGCTCTTTTGTCCTTTCCCGTGTACGAGTACTGTATATGGAGATGAAAGCGATATGTCTTTTACTCTTATGTTTATAAGTTCACTTACCCTCATCCCTGTTGTATAGAGCATCATCAGAATTATGTAATCCCTTAATCCGTTTGTGCTATGTAGTGGGATTTGCTCCATTAATAGTTTTACGCCATCCTCTTTGAGATAAGATATCTCTTTCTGCGGAACCTTCTTTATTGGAATTCCAAGTATCCTTTGATATTCCGGCATATATTCCGGCTTTACATATGAGAGATACCGGATAAAACTATTTATTGCAGCTTGTTTTTGATTTCGTGATGAAATGCTATTATGCTGGTGCTCTTGTAACCATTCAAGAAATCTAATGATATTTTCATATGTCAAATCGGATAACGTTACATTATCAGCGTCAATGGATTCCTCTTCTGAATAGTATTGCAAAAGATTAATGAATGCATATCTATATGAATCAATTGTTTTAGCGCTACAGCCACGATCATTTACCATGTAATCAGTTAAGTACTTGTTCAAGAAGATGGCAAAGTCAGTCCTGTTCATAGATAGTCGCCACCTTTCCAAAAATATCATTTATACTTGCAGCCCATTTTTCTTCTATGTAGGGGTAAATGTTTACTGTAAGGCGTAAATACTTTTCAGTTGCATATATTGTTTTATGTCCAAGGTATGTTGACAGTACCGGTAATGCAACATAAAGATCAACGCCGTTGTCTACCATCTGCTTAAACGAACGTACTGCAAAAGTGTGTCGCCAGTCATGTATCCTTGGGCCGTTACCATCGCCAAAATATGGTATTTGGGCCTTATCCAAAAACTTTCTGTGAAGTTCATATATGACATCTCCGCAGAGCCGGTCACCATTTACATTTGTAAAAATATATTCATCATCTTCAAGGGCATAGAAGCATTTATCTGCGTATTGTGTTATTAAATCTAGCAATTCATCTGAAAGCACAATGTACCTAGCACAATCGTTTTTGGTTTCATATAGAGCTACTATTCCGTTTTCAAGATCTACATCCTTTTTCCTTATGCCAAGAGTTTCATTTATTCTTGTTCCACAACAGTAGAGAATCCGGAATAGTACAGGAAGCTGAATAAGATTCTTTTTATTCCCTTTATCAGGCTCATAAGTATCCACTGCCTGAAAATACCTAAAAATCTCATCATCTGTATATATATGAGGATTAAAGTCGCTTTGAATTGATTTGATATCATGAGGAATGTAGACATCATAACCCTTTCTGCTCAAATACAGCAGGAAATTTTTGGCAAAGTTAATGCGAGAATAATGAGTTGTTACAGCTTCCTCATCCCTCTTAACAGCCCAGGCAATTGCATCATTTTCGGTAAATCTTACATCCGTTATTCCTTGTGATACGCAAAACCTGTCAAACTGGGCCAAACGTTTTTCATATGAGAGTCTTTTGAAACCTGATGCTTCTTTATAAGCGATATAACAGTTCATCTCATCTGCAAATCCTGAGACATAAGTATATTTCATGACTTTGTTGCCTCCTTTCTATAATAACGGGAAGAAAGTGTAGGCATACTCAAAGTACAAGTACGAAGGCGATCAATATCTACTTTTAAATATATTTTCGTAGTTTCAGTAGATTGATGTCCAAGAACTGTGCTAATAACCGGAAGAGAAACATTTCTCTTTAATAAATTTGAGGCCAGGCTATGTCTTAAAGAATGGGCTCCATGCTTTTTATCCTTCCATCCAGTTATAGCCGCTTTTTTCATATATCTTGTAACAATTGAATGAATAGTAGGGGATTTTAATGGCTTTCCATATTTTGATTGTTCTGATGAAAGGATAACCTCTGGCCGTTCAGATTTTGGCCTTCCATGCTGAAGATAATCTATAATAGCATTTCCTACCGAGAAAAGGAGCGGGTACTCTACTGGGACATCAGTTTTTTGTTGTTCGAATCGTATGATGTTTTTATCCCAATCTATCTGATCAAGCCTAAAGCCTGTTATATCAGCACTTCTCCAGCCATACTCAGCTGCAAGTAGCAATACAAGATAATCTCTTTTTCCTATAGCAGAAGATCTATCCGGAGCATTTATTATTCTGCTGATTTCTTCTTCAGTATATGTCGTAGGAATGCTGCTATGCCGATTAAAACTGTCAGGAAGTATAAATGATGATAGATCCTTTATCGTATAATGCCTGCTATAAATATATCTAAAGAATTGACGAAGGGAATTGGCGTAATCATGCCTTGCGCCAACTGTTTCACAGTACTCCTTGAAATAGTTTTCTATTTCATCCATGCCTATCATTTCTAAATCGATATTTCGATATTTCATAAAAGCATTTAGTTTAGAAAGAACCCTTGTGTACTCAGAAATAGTAGAGTGTGTCCTATGTAGTTCATCTCGTGCATAAATAAGGAATTCCTGTATTAAATTTCCTGTTCTACCAGAAAAAGTGTATTCAACTCTTGGTGATCTGAATTCAAACTCGCCATCTTTCTGATATGAAACAAGCATACGAATGGCTCTTAAATGCGTTTTGTCTTTTAAACTCATCCCTTCTAAAAGTAGATGGGTTCCTATATGGTAATCACAATACTGATTAGCGATTCTTTCAGAAAAAACTGTTAAAGAGTTCTTTTCCATCCAGCATTTTAGTTCATCCCAGTGCGACTGAATCTTTTCTGCATAGTCAGGTTTGTACTGTCTGTCAATCAGTTCTGCACTACATAGTTTAATTAATTCACTGATATCTGTTACCATAGACAACGTTCTCCTTTCATAAATGTCTTTAGTAACAGTATCGGCATTATTATGTAAAGAAATCTACAAATAATTGCTTATACTACATGGGTTGTTATTATTTCTTTACATAAAAAATAACTTGTCATAACCTTTCTTATGTAAAGATTTACATAAAAAAGGAATGATCGAGAAAAACCATGAGTTCATCAGGTATGTTATACCCAAAGGGACAAGCTTTTTAAACCTGTCCCAGTCAGATATAACGCTTGTCATGAATCATATCAACAACTATCCCAGAGCTTCATTAAACAACTGTACGCCATTCGCACTGGCGGAAATGCTTGTTGATAATAAGCTTCTGGAAGTGCTTGGATATCACAAAATCTTGCCGGACGATGTGATACTTAAGCCGTCATTGATAAAAAAATAAATCAATAGAATTATAACAGAAATCAATCTGCAGGACTAAGTGCATAGTATTTAGAAAGTGGTGTGAAGTGACCGCTTAGTCTTGCAATAAATTGGTCAGTTCTCTGTTTTCTATGCCTTTATATAAGAAAAGCCGCATAAAATCTAGCTTTTCAAGATTGAATAATGCCAGATCTTATGCGGTTACTTTTACATTTCAAAGAAATTTCAAAAGTGTGCACTAACCTTTTCTAGTAACGAATTTTTCAAGAAGTGAGGCAAAATCGCGGAATATATCATGCCTGGAGCTTCTGTATTCTTTTATCAGCGTGTACAGTTCCAGCCTTGCTGAATGCGGATCGCCGTTGTTGCGAGAATTGAACTGCACATACTTTTCTTTGAGATCCCTGAATTCCTGAAGATTGGGATCTATCCTGAACAGGGCATCTTCATAATCAAACGTGTTCATAAGCCGGTGGAAATGCGGATCCATACGAAGATCTTGATGATAACGGATATTTGATAGATTGGACAGGACCAACCAACGGTACTTCTGTAGAATGTATACCTCATCAGAGACCGGAAGAGTGACAGGTTCATGACGTTCCATAGAAAGCTTGGCCTGGAGCTCACGGTCACGCTGGCGGTATTTCTTTATCAGCTGCCGGATATGATTGTCTATCAGGCGGGTTATCCATTGAATCACGTGAAAGGAATCCACAACGGGGATTGCATTGGGGAAATATTTCTCTACATAAGCGATATAGGGCTTGTACATGTCAGAAATAAGGTATCTTACAGATAATCTCTCCTCAATTGGAATTCCAGTGAAATAGGGCTCTGTGACATCATTTCTTCTACTGCGCAGCAGGTCAATCGGGTCACCGGTATGGAAGTCCTGTATGACCAGGGCGTACTTACAACGTTCATCCATATCTATGCAGACCTCATCAATAGAAATGGCATCTGTCAGAGGAAGACGGTCGAGTTTGACATACCTGTCGAAGACTTCGTGAGCATGGGAATCTGAAACATGAAACTTCTTGGCAATAGAGACCGATGTTTCCATAAGATTTCTATACGCGTCTACAATCAGCATATCCGTAGCGTTGGATGTGCGCCTGCGCTTGTTTACAAACTTGAAATTTTCGCTGATGTCATAAAGACACTCGGGATTAGTACAGCGTGTTTATTGCATAATTAAAATATACAAAGTTGCAAAACAAAAACGGACAATGTTGCATGTCCATTTTGGACAAAGTTGCATCATTGCATCCTGAATACCACATAGATCATCATGGTGGATTCATTGCAGGCATAACCCCTGTATTTTATCCTTGTCATGAAAATCAAAGACAAGGAGGAAAGGAGTATGCTGAACATGGATCAGATACGCCACATCCGCGAGCTCTATTATGAGCAGGGAATAACAAACATATCCCAGATAGCGGAAATCACCAACCTTAACCGGAAAACGGTTACCAAGTACATTGACATGGAGGACTTCAGCAGCCCGCCACCTGAGCCTGCATCTGATCAGGAAAGGGAGTCAAAGCTGAATCCCTATAAACCAATCATCGACAGCTGGCTGATTGCTGATAAGAAGGCGCCTCGTAAGCAGCGTCATACAGCCAAAAGAGTATACCGTCGGCTGAAAAACGAGGTCGAAGGTTTTGACTGTAGTTACCGTCTTGTTGCAAGCTATGTGTCTCTCAAAAAGAAAGAACTCATCCGGCAGAAAAAGGATGATGGCTACATTCCTTTAGAGCACCACCCCGGAGAAGGCCAGGCTGATTTTGGCAAGGCAGACTTCAAGGAGAATGGCTTCTACCACGAAGGCAAGTATCTTGTTGTCAGTTATCCCCATAGCAATGGTGGCTACCTTCAGCTCAATTATGGAGAAAACATGGAATGCCTTCTCGAAGGACTGGTCGCCATCTTTGAGCATGTGGGCGGCGTTCCGACAGAGATATGGTTCGACAATACCAGAACCATCGTGACCGATATCATTAAAGGCGGTGGCCGTAAAGTCACTGAACGCTTCCAGCGGTTTGCATCCCATTATCGCTTCAGACCGGTCTTCATGAATCCGGAATCAGGCTGGGAAAAAGGGAACGTTGAGAATAAAGTCGGGTACCTCCGTCGCAACGAACTCGTGCCTGTGCCTGAATTCAAATCACTCACTGAATTCAACAAGGAACTGCTCTTTGCCTGTGACCGGGATATGGAGCGTGAGCATTATGAACATGATGATCTGTTCATAAGTGATCTCTTCAGGGATGACAAAGCTGCGTTTCTGCCTCTTCCTGAAGCCGCTTTTGATACAGCGGCATACATTACGGCAAGAACAAATAAATACGGCCAGATAAAGCTGGCAGATGGCAGGCACACCTATTCCGTGTCCCCCACTTATAGCGAATGTGAAGTAAATGTAAAGCTCACTTCCATGACAGTTACCATCATGGACAGTCACATGAAAGAGATCGTGACCCATAAGCGCCTGTATGGTGACTATAAACAGACAAGTATGGATTGGCTGCCATACCTGAAATACATAGCCCGTAAACCACGGTCCTTAAGGAACAGCGGTATTTACGATATGATGCCGCAGAGCATGCAGCTGTTCATGGACAGCTGTGAAAACAGTGAACGTGGCAGAATCCTGAAGGTGCTTTCAGAACTCACTGACCGCACCGGTTTCGACAGTGCACTCAGGACAGTTAATGAAGCCATTGCCATGAACAGCACTGACCCGGACAGCCTTAAGAGCCTTTATAACCGTCTGTATTCCGATGTGCCTGTGCTCCCACCGCTGGATGATATACAGACAATCCCGGATGGCAAGATCATTCCCTTCAATACCATCGATCTCAAAAAGATGGATGCTGCGCTAAAGAAGGGAGGTGCCATGAATGGCTGACTATACCGAAAGGATTGCCGCATGCTGCAAACAGCTGAGGTTATCTTCAAACCTTGCTGACAGGGCAATGTCCCAGAAAGGAAAAACGAACCAGGAATACCTTTGCAAACTTCTTGAAAACGAAATAGAGTACCGGAGAAAAACAAGGATCATCAAGCTCCAGAACAGTGCCGGATTTCCAAAGAGATATGCACCGGAGCAGTTCCGGACAGATGAAGTCGACTTCCCGGATGGTGTTTCCTTTGAAAGTCTGATGGGACTTGATTTCCACAGACAGGGCAAGAACATCATCATGTATGGCGGAACCGGAACAGGTAAGACAATGCTCTCCATACTGGTCGGGATACAGGCCTGTAAAGAGGGAATCCCTGTAAGATTCTACCGTACTGCAGGACTGATAAACCTTTTCACGGAAAGTCATCAGAACGGTACGCTTACAGCCCTTAAGAGGAAGCTGAACACGGCCCAGATAATCATTCTGGACGAGTTCGGATATGTACCCTACGACAGGACTGGATCCCAGCTTCTTTTTGATTATCTCTCAGAAATACATGAACAGAAAGAAGTCATCCTTAATACTAACCTAGAGTTCTCACAGTGGGTAAACGTACTCTACGACAAACGCATGACCACAGCCCTTATAGGCAGGCTCACACATCATGTGGAGCTCATACTCTTTCCCGGTGGAAACAACCGTCTGAGGGAATCAAGTATTAACGTAGGCATGTCAGCCAGTAACGATCAGGAGGTTGCAAATGGATAACAATGATGCAGTTTTCAATGTACCGGAGCTTCCGTTTGATGACGTAAGCTATATGAGCAGCAATGCTGCAATACCAGAGAGCGAAGAACATGTGCCCGGAGATTACTCCGATTACTGTTCTGTATGCTCTGATATAAACGATTTTCTGAAGCTCACAGACGCAATGGTTGATGAGATAAATGAGCTTCGTGCAGAGGTAGTCAGATGGCGACAGGCTCTGATAAAGCATCTGCCTGAAAGGTGGGCGGATGGCCTTCAGCAGGACATCTTTGATAACATCTACCTGAATGTCTATGAAGACTTTGATGCATACAACTATTATGTAATGCGCTGTTGTAATGGAAAGGATCCATTTGACAACAAGAAACGCGCCAGTTTAATGAGCAGGTTAAGCAAGGGAACAGATAAGACCTCCATTACTTACCTCTGATAAAAGCAACAAGCCTGCAATGGATTTCCTGGTACCTAAATGGTGCCGGGAACCCCTTGCAACTTTGTCCAAAATGGACATGCAAGTTTGTCCATTAATACTTTGCAACTTTTTCCAAAAAGCTCTTGCAAAAAACAATCTTACCTGCTTCATCACTTTGTTGTTTATATCCTTATTCACCTTAAGCCAACAATGAAATTTGCTCCACACTTCTAATAGCCCAACAATTTACCCAAGTCCTTATAATATATATATTTCATCACCCCATACTCATTAAGAGTATCTTCTATCTCTCCTTTATATTTCTCCGATGTGGCCACAATCACGAGGTAATCCACATCCTCTACCATTTCTCTTAATTGACCAACCTCTATACAGCTATCTTCATTATCATTTTTATCAGATACAACGAATCCCTTAAGAGGATACCCTCTCCACTTAAGCATATCGTATGTCTGATGTCCTATTTTCCCTGCTCCGTAAATATATATTTCTTTTGCGCGATTAATCATAATCTGCAGTCTCATCTTTTGTTTATAATCGCAAAATGATGAATAATTGGGGAACAATCTGCAGTCCATCATTGTACTCATAATATCGCCAAAGCATTTTGAGTAAAACAAAAGCTGCTCCTTTGCATATTGTTTGCAACTGATAATACCTGTCTTGTAGCCTGCATCCTGAGCCACAAATGCAATAGCTCTCTCTATAGCATGACTAATAGTACTGTCCAACGGCATAGGCTCTTCCGGAAAATCTTCATACTTCCACGGATAATCCAACAATTTTTTAAGTGCATCAGTCCTAAACCAAAAAGAAGTCCCTATTGTAAGTGGTGGCTTGTTCTCATCAAAGTCAGCATCTATATCCAGTTTACGGAATAACTCTCTTGTCACTTTACGATTATTCAGCCAAAGATTTTTCCCCCATATAGTCCACTCATATCCGATTGGCTCCGGAACAGATAAAACGCCTATATCGTAATTATTTTCAAAACAACTTATTACATTAAAAATATAATCCGTAGATGCAGCCACATTGCTCCATAAACTCTGCCTCCACAAAGCCACTCCTTCCTCGGGTGACTCCGAATGCTCTTTTTTATCATGCGTGAAACAAACATACTTATAATGCGAATGAATATCCTTTGCTGCAACCAAAAAGGCACTGATATCTCGACCTCTAATATCCTTCAATACAGCATTCAAATCAGATTTCTTCGCTTTTTCTTCAATTGTCTTCTTGGGAGTAATAACATACACATCGAAGTACCTTGCGTATTCAGATAGTTTTGCAAGGTAATAGTCCGCCATGTCTTCGTAAAACAAATGCACAATTATTGCCACGTCATGTCTGACCATTTTATCTACGCTGCAACCATCTTCTGATAGCACAAAGTATAGTTTGTTATTAAAATATGTATCAAAAATATTCTCCATACTATTTAAAAAACTCCCATCAACATTATTATATAGTTCTACCCTTCCGGAGAGTAATCAAATAACTCATAATACTGAACCATTCTATATTTTTCTAACTGATCATTTTCTTCATCTAATGAATGCCAGTTGCCGTCTGCTGTTTTATACCCCAAAGCATTTATTACCGGAATATCTTTTTCCAACCCTCTCAAATATCGGAGGTACTCATTATCTATTCCTGTATATTGTAATAAATTTTCCCCCAGATAATTTATACTTATGTCCTTTTCTATTTTTTTCGTTCCTGTGTCATAGTTTGTCCAAATAATATATGGTGTCATATAGTAACTTTCTGTTTTTTCTATAGAACCATCAGGACTCGTTATATAATCCTTAAACCCATCATACAAATATGGTTGGTGATCTCCAAACACTAGTAATAATGTTGGTTCATTTTGCTTTCTCAAAAAAGTCATCAATTCCTCAATTGCCTTATCTGATTCTCGCATCAAAGATAAATATGCCTGAGTCTCAGGAAAACCACTATACTCATCCCCCATTGTTATCCGTTCAACATTATCCTCAAGTGCCTCTATATTGTATCCACCATGATTTTGCATAGTAACATTAAAAATAAAAAATGGACTATCCAAACCATTAAATAAAAAATCTACAAATTCATAATTTTTCTTATCTGATAGAAATCCGTTTACTGTTTCCCATTCAATTTGATTATTCACATCTTCCCATGAATAGCATTTATTAATTCCCATCATCCCATATACGTCTCTCCTATTCCACGCTTCAATAGAGGCGGGATGAAAAAAAACTGATTGATATCCGTATTCATTTAAAAGTTTTATAATATTATTACTATTAGCAAAATTATATTGCATATATGGGTACCCAGTCACAAAAGCGGCACTATTTCCGGTAACAAATTCATACTCAGAATTACAGGTTCCCCCACCCATAACTGATGAATAAACATACCCCTTTTGTATGTAATCATTTATCCCATTAAAATATGGCATATATTCTTCTGATTGAAATTCACCCAAAACTGATAAATCAGAAAATGACTCATTCATCACTACCACAATATTAGGCAATATATCATTGTTGGTAGTTTCTACTTCATCATTTTCGTCCTGTACCAATAATTCTCTAGCACTCTGTTCCGAATAGTTTTGTGGTTTATCTGGCTTAAGTCTCTGTGTTTCTTCAGCCAAAGAAATAACAACACCTGACTTTTGAATAATGTCAGTTCTTTCCCAGCCAGCCACATCAATTCCGGTTATTTCCATAATACTTATATTACTAAACAATAGCGCAAACAAAAAATAATAGGCCAAACCAACAGTAATGAAGATAGGTCTTTTCTTTTCATAACTTTTAAATGTTTTAGGTGTAAACACAAGAAGAAAAGTCGTACCCCACAATAACAATTCTGTTCCGTACAGCAGATCGTTACTAAGTTCAAACTCGTATCCACCTGCAACACTTAAACCAGTCCTATATGCAATAAAATCTCCCGGCGAGATCGGAACTCCTTTAAAAACATAGACATAATGGCATATGGCAGCAAAAATCCACCCCGAAACCAAAATGAATATATAGCTCACAACATGGTTTCCAAATAGCAAAATCAAACCATACACCAATATTAAGATAAATAGAGCGTTTAATATAAATAAACCATACTTAATACTGGCTCGTGGTTGATAACACATTATTTCAATCATATGTGTTACAGCAATCGCCAGTATTATTGGATAAACAAAATCTATTACCTTGTTTGTGAAGAATTCTATTTCTGAGATATAACGAAATAGTCCCAATCCCATAAGCAGCAAATTCAAAACATTAAATTTACAAAAATCTGATAGTGAAGAGAATATCAATCCTTTGCTATAATTCACTATTGCTACTATCTCTACAGCAAACGCAAGAAATACAATAATCAAACAAGCCAGTTTCTTCTTTCTTTTTACCAATTTCATTTCTTTACCTGTTTATAGCATAATTGAAATATCAAAAAAACTGCTTGCAAAAAACACTCTACCTTAATGATTTTGACTCACAGCATACTTTTGAACTTCATTCAACAAAATTTTTAATGTTCTAACATTCTGTAAATTCAACTCAAAATCTTGCCGTTTCTGATGTACAACAGTATTAAGTTGTAGTCCTACAAATAAAGACTGAATAGCAGCAATCATAGTAAAACCACAGACAATCAAAGTCGGATATCTTGGTACTTCTCCTGTATGAATAAATGTTCTTAATACCGGAACAACAAATAATATAGATATCAAAGCTAACACCGTAGCAATCATCCCAAAAAATCTCAACGGTTTATATGTTCTATACATCTTTATAATAGTTTTTAAAACCTTTAATCCATCTGAATATGTATTAAGTTTGGATTCACTACCTTCTGGTCTATCCCTATAATCAATCACGACATTTTCAACATACATATTCTTATCTACAGCATGAATACTCATTTCTGTTTCAATCTCAAATCCTTCAGATAATATTGGAAATGTCTTTGCGAACTCATAGCTAAAAGCCCTATACCCCGTCATAATATCTTTTATATCATTATGAAAAAGAAGATTAATGCTCTTTCTTACTAAACTATTGCCAAAATTATGAAATGGTCTCTTATTCTCAGAAAAATATGTTGATGAAAGTCTATCTCCTACAACCATATCAACATTCTTTTCTAAAACAAGCGCAGTCATCTTCCTAGAATACTCTGCAGGATATGTATCATCACCATCTGTCATTATATAGCACTCTGCATCAATTTCTCTGAACATTCGCCTGATGACATTACCTTTTCCCTGAATATATTCATGCCTTACAACTGCTCCTGCCCTCTTCGCAAGCTCAGTAGTTCTATCAGAAGAATTATTATCATAGACATATACTACTGCTTCAGGTAAACTGCACTTAAAATCATTTACCACTTTCTCGATTGTCTTTTCCTCGTTATAACAAGGAATAAGAACTGCTATTTTATCCATTTCTCGTCTCATCCTCCTTACCCTCAATTGGTCTAAGAGCAATAACAACAACCATCGGTAATGTGCAAAACGCCGCATAAATATATCTAAATTCTGAAAAAACTGGAGTTGCAACGAGCAACGAACATACAACTACAAATATTGGTAATGACGCCAATATTCCTTCTCTATCTTTCCTCAATAATGATATTATTAGCATATAAATATCCACCCAAATAAAAAGACCAATACATAAAAATAATTTTAATATCTCTACATTTCTAAATAGCCATAAATATTCATTAAGCCTTCTATTGAATGAATCACTATTTGTTATTCTTTTTATTCCAAACGCGTTGTCTTCATGTACATCATTGCTCCAAATCCAATATTCATAACCAGCATTCCAATAACCACGTGTTTCGTCAATCCATCCTCTTGCATAAGCAAACGGATACTTTAATCCCAACATAATATATAACTTAATATATTCAAATTTATTATCCTCAATTAACTGTTGATTCCCTGTTGTGCGCACCAATGCTTTAATTGGATCTGATATATGAGCATTATAAGTATCTGGAATTTGGTCTATATCCATTACCTGCCTCAATAATATAGTTTCTGATTCTGTCAATTCGTATCCCTCATATACTACTCTCGCAATTTGCTGTGCCGGTATTGATAGAGACTCTATTGTATCCGGCTGAGCAACTTTTAGCGCTTTTAGTACCGGATGCTTCAATGTGAAGCAGATTAGTATCATAACTACAAACATCAAAAAAATTCGAATTTCTTTTTTTCCAAATAATACCCAAAACAAAACTGTCAAAATAATAAATGCAAAAAAACCATTGCTTCTAAATAAACAAGTCCCTATTCCCGAAATAAATAGCATTATATAATTGATAATATTATTCCCGATATTATTCATACATCTAAATATTGAAGTAACCAACAAAAGAACGAAGCAACCAAACATTACATCCTTCCACATTGTAAAAGCATACATAATATGATATGGCATCAAAAGAAAAAACATCATTATCATAATAATGCTTTCTATCGGTAATCCCATCCTAGTTATAGTACTAACCGCAAAGGAAAAACAAAAGGCAGTGGATAAAATCTGGAAAAAACTATATGTTGCAACTGCAGCATTAATATCATTAAACAGCATCATACCAAGGTCCATAAAAAGTTTTATTACCATTGTATGATAAAACGGATGATGATTTGTATATATTCCTGACTTCGTCTGTATAACTTGAGTTATACTATCACTGGTCAGTTCTCCTGGATATTGACTGAAATAAAGGACGATTACTCTTGATAAAACAAGCAAAATAAAACTAACCCAAAAGCAAACAGTAGGATTAACTAACTTTTCATTTCTCTTTTTCCAACAAATAAGTGTCAATTTGTTATATGTTAGAATAAATACATTCCAAAAAGCACAATATCCTCCAGCAAAAAAAATAATCGTCATAAGGGTAACGAATAACCTGTCAAATGTGATACCATACCCTTCAGGTATTACCGTATAAGCAATTATTTTATAATTTGCGAATGCTACCATACATGAAAAAAAGACAGAAAACACATTTATTACAACATCTATATATCTGCCATGTTTATTTCGAAATAATACTTCACCATTAGTTATATTGATATATGTACATATACTAATGATAATTCCTAATAGTACATAGCACACATAATATGCATCGCTCTTAATAAGCTGAGCAATCCAACTCCCCATCAGCATCACTTGAATAAATATATACAATTTTGATGTTGTTATTCGTTTATATGATGTATCCATTGTTTGGTTTTTCCTCCCTAATATTGATATTGCAACTACTCATCCACTTTATGCAAAATCCTGTCGCAACCTTATAAGCATATTCCGTTATTAGTAAATTGAATGGACACTTATAGGTACTGTTACACATCTTCAACCTCAAATTCAAACATAATTTCAATTGTTGTTTATATTTTCTTGAATTTGTCTAAGTAAATTTTCTCGCTGACCTCTTAGCCATTCCAATTCCGTTGTGTAGCCTGGGCAGATTGATTTCCATACATTTCCTACCTGCCAAACTATCAACTGATAAAACCAATCGGACATATCTTTCCAAATTTTCAATTCTTTATCCCGACACTGTATAAGTATTTTTGTCATTAAGCCTACATATTCGACAAGTTCCTCTAGATTTGAGCATACATAATGCTCTTCGCCAAGATATTTTTTTATTCCTTTTAAAACATCTTCATCTAATACGAAGCCGCATTTTTCCAATGAATATTTCTGAATCTCAAGATACTTGTTCGCCCTTTTTTCAGCAAACTTTTTTTTTGCCAAACTTGTCGTACTATCTTCATACATCCTTCTTTTTAATACAAGCTCAGCTATGTTGGTAATAGCACTAACCTTTGAAAAATCAATCCAAAAACGATAGTCTTCCATGCCCAAACAATTATCCATATATCTAATATTATTCTTTTCGACTATAGTTTTGCGGAATGTCATCTCACTGTTATTTATTATATTTCTAAAACACAAAAACATCTCTATCCGAATTGGCTCTGTCTCTAAATAAATAATATCCCTAACAAGTTCCCCGTCAGCTCCAATCCACTGTGCATTTCCACCTACAGCGCCTATTTCCGGATGTGAATCTAAAAATTCAACTTGCAATTCCAATCGATCAGGCATCATTAAATCATCATCATCAAGAATAGCAATATACTCTCCTTGGCACGAATCAAGTCCTCTATTTCTAGATGCCGCAATTCCCATGTTATATTCATTTCGAATGACCTTTACTCTAGAATCTTTTTGTTGGTATCCTAGCGCTTTTTCCAATGATCCATCATTACCGCAATCATCTACTATAATCCATTCAAAATCACTAAAAGTTTGAGATAATACAGTATTTGCTGTCTCATCGAAATAATCATATGCTTTGTACAGAGGTGTTAACACACTTACTTTCATTCCTATCTCCATATCAAATTGATTCAAATAGTGGCCTATTACTGATAATACTCTGAACCATGCTTTATTCTATTAACTAACATTGATATTCTTTGCGCCAATTCGGTATATGCACTCTCATTCATATAACTCGGCGCATATCCATATTTTAACCTTTTATCAGTATAAAAATACTCCATGGGCAATGATATCACATTCATGTCTGGAATAATTTCTTTCATGAAACCATAAAACTCTTTTAATATATTATTAATAGCGGTCACATCATACCAATATCCTTCTCTATCTCCATCTATATACTTAGGAGTCAAATAATTCTCCACCATAATAATATGGTTGGGTAGGATTTTTTTTGTTAATAATTTTGCAAAACAAGATAAATCATTTCTCCATTGCCCACTTATATATCTTTCATAGCAGCTAATAATTTTATAATTTGAAAAAAAGTCATTATATGTTTCACTTTTTGTTACAATATCTCCTTCTTCAAACTCTAAAAGATCATACCGCTCTTCCAACAAGTCCAATATCAAAAACTCTTCTTTGCTTATATTTATATCCCAGAAAGATCTTTCCTTTTCTTTTATAATCATATCCTGTCTCATCAGGTTGTCAGTAATATTCTTGTCAAGAACATATCTTTCTTTTTGCTTCGTTATAACAGAGATACTAGAAAAGCCATAATACCTTTTTAGATTTTCATTCTCCAGTTTAAATGGAACAAGCTGATTCTTACCACAATGTGAATAGATTCTGCATAAGTTATAGCTCCCAAAAATCCAAGCACTGAAATCACAGAAAAACTCGGGAAAATTTATTTCTAAAGATAATTTGAACATCGCTTCGATCTCTTTGTACTTTTCCGCAGATAGCTTTGATGCCCGGCCTTCTAACGCTCCTCTATAATGATCCATGACTAAATCAAAGAAAAGTTTCTTCTGACAATCATAGATATCAAGGCGCTTCGCCTCAGAAAGCATATACGATACTGCTTCTGGAAGAAAACGAACATTTTCTAAATTATCCATCACAGATGTTCCCACATTAATCTGATAATAATACAGTGGTTTAGAAATACTTATTACTCTATTTGCAGACAATAAAAGGAGCGGAAAAACAGCCAAATCCTCCATTACTATTTGAGGCATTCTAATCTTTGTCCTATCAAAAATATTTTTCCGATATATACTTCCCCATACATTAGGATTAAGATATGTATTATGCTCAGCTATATCAATATCATCTGTAATACCAGCATTAGTTAGTTGATTATTCTTTACATAATCCACAAAGTAATAGTTGCCCCTGCAAATATCAGCACCAGACCGAATTGCATTATGTAATAATTCATATAGATAGTCATACTCAATCCAATCATCTGAATCAACGAATGTAATCCATTCACCACATGCATGCTCTATGCCCTTATTTCTAGCATATCCCATACCCTTGTTGTCCTGAGATATTATTTTATATCTGGTATCTTCTTTTGCCCATGAATTCAATATTTCCAAAGTAGAATCATTTGATCCGTCATTAATAATAATGCATTCCCAATTATAATAGTTTTGATTCGATATGGATTTTAGACATCGATTGATTGTTTTCGCTGAATTATAAGCCGGTATAATAATAGATATTAGTGGATTGCTTTTGTTAATCCACAAGTCAAAATAATATGGTTTAAGTAAATCCGCTTTTTCCATATAAAACTGCACATTAGAAACATATTTAGCAAAATCCTCATTTCCAAGGTTTATACTGTCATCAATCTCATTATAAATATCTTCTAATACTATAGAATACTTACTGTTATCTAACGACTTATAAAACTGTTCATCTTTTTCCTTAAAGCTGATAATTTGCCCTCTATTTATTCCGTTGGATAATAAAAATTGAATTATCGCATCATCACTTTTTTTAGCAACAACTATAATAAGATCATTTTCACGAATATTTGACAGCAAAAAAGAAGGCGCGTTACAAACCACGCCTCTATAACTCTTTCCTTGTTTATTTACATCATTGTCAATAAAACAACTTACAGCATCTTTATGTAACTTATCATAAAATGAAAATGAACTTTTAGTAAATCCATATATATATACTGTGCTAGACTTATCGCATTCGTTCCTTATATCACTAAGCAAAAAACCTTTTCTGACAGTATCTAAGTCCAATTCTTTTACATTCAACCACTCATTTTGCGGAAGGTGACACAAGTATGAGTACCATACATCTGCCATTACTGTATAAGGATTTTTCCAGGGCTTATCTTTTGAACTAGCGAAATGAATTATTGAAATATCCCCTCGTAGCAGACTATTCCTTTCATTTTCAGTATAGTTTGAAGAGGAAATAAAATCATCTGAATATAAAAAGCTATTAAAAACATTATATTTTGAAGGTAATAATGTAATTCTCCCATCACATGAAACATTTATTATATCTTGGTCGTCTATAGGATAATGTTTAGCTATTTCACTCTTCCAAATTGGAGTAATATCTGCTTCCCTTAATTTTTTTAGGTTAAATACCATAACTCCGGCATTAACATATGAGTCTAGATCTTTTAACCCTATTCTACGAGCATGCTCTGTATAAAATGGAGATTTTCCACATTGCATTCCCATATCTCTAACACCAGCAACATAGTTATCTTGCATATCTATATCAAACAATTCAGTAATGTCACAATTAATTACAAGATCTCCATCCAAAAATAAGCACCGATCATATTCATTCAACAATGATACGATTTGTAATCTGTAATATGATGCAACAGATGAAATATTGCCCAATTGGACTTCTTTATAAAAATTCAAGTCTATTGGTAAATAATAAAATGTAACATTACTATACTTTGCAGTTATTGCCGCGAAAACCCCATCATCCATACCCACGTTCTTAGGATCAACTAAAATGTAAATACAAAACAAAGTATCAGAAGAAGAATTTTCCAACAATGAAACAATTGTAACACATGTGGGAAACAGATAATTATAATCAGATGCCATAACTATTGGTACTCTCATATCTGATGCTATTCCCTCTCTTTTCTTCCATAAATCATGCATAAAACTTATATTACCTGCTTCCCTTTCCAATTATTTCTATAAAGTTATTCTATCAAGCGTCCGACAACAGTATTTCTGCTAATAAATTTTTTAAAATTGGTGGTCTCCTCAATATTTTATTGTCTTCTATTCCCATTTGACACAGCTCTTTTGTTGCTTCGTTAGCTAAATCTTCATCCCCCATAGTCAATACAATAAAATCACACGATATCCTTGATAACTCTTGCAAATTCACAACCGGTATACCAAAGTAAGTATCAACATTTAAACTAGAAGATATAATTGCAACTACATTAATGTCTCTATGATTCTCGGAGATATAATCAAAACATGACCATACTTCCTTCTCACAATATAGCACAACGTTTTTATTATTTAGTGAATCCAGATTAGGAAAGGATAGCTGAAATACTTTGCTGTAATCAATTATTCCAGCTCCCATATATTGTGTTCCCCATACAGATATCTCATATAAAAATCTTCTAATAAGATTTTTACGAATGACATCTGCGAATTCATAACCCTTAGTTTTATCAATAATGCTATAAAAAATCTCTGTGTAATCTCTCAAAAAATCAAAATACACTTTTTGAGTAATTGAATTAGGATTATTGATATAATGATAGTAAGATTCATAAGTAACTTTTATCTTTTTGCATTCACAAAGATATAATAGCAAAAAATAAAAGTCCTCATTTATTTTTGCACTCACATCCAACCTTTTATTTATAACTTTCAGGCATAGCTCTCTTTTAAATAATTTACACCAAAGAGCATTAGTCAATCCCCCAATTATGCCATCTTCATAGTCGGATTCACTAATTAAGTAGTTTTTCCAAAAATCCTCGTTATCAACATAGTGCATTCCTTCACTTAAATGATCTGTAACAATTCTTGCGTCCCTAAAAAATCCGCTGGAAAGCAAATCACAGTCTTCCATGTGTTTAACCAGATTGGAAATCATACTACCATCTATCCAATCATCACTATCAACAAATGCAATATATTTCCCCCTTGCATGCTGTATTCCAGTACAACGGGCATTAAATGATCCAGAATTCTCCTGTTTAATAAGACTAACTGTAGGTGCTCCATCCAGATATTTACTAATTATTTTAGTTGAGTTATCTGTTGAACCATCGTCTACCACTATAATTTCTAATTTTCCATACTGTTGGTTACAGATGCTTAGTAAACATCTGTCAATCGTCTCTGCTGAGTTGTAAACCGGAACAATTACAGAAACAAATATTTCTTTATCATTTTTATTATACATAGATGTTCTACTACTCATTATTCATTTTCCAATGAATCAAATAATTCCTTCCATTTATCCCCAATGTCAATACTAATATAATCTAAATAACTCTCTAGGGATTCATCACAAAGTTTATTATATTCATGATCACTTAGCAAAATTTTTGTGACTTCAGATGCCAGTCCGTTATAATCACCTTGTGGTACAGTTATTAAGCCTCTACCATCTTCTACAAAATACAAATATGGAAGATCATACATTACTATAGGCAATCCGTACGCCTTTGCCTCTACTAAAACCATCGGGAATCCTTCTCCAGGGGAAGTCATTATCATCAAATCCGCCTTTTTATAAAACTCACTTGGATTGCTATTATATCCACAGATTTCTATATTATCTTGAACATCATGTTCAATAATAAGACTTCTTAATTCATCTAAATCCTTTTGTGTTTCAGGATATCCAATTATCTTTAATTGTATATCAGGCATAGATTTTTTGATTGCTTCAATAATATAAACACAAGAAAACACACCTTTTATAGAATTACTGATTCTTCCAACCCATAAAAGATTGTTTCTCATTTCTGTTCTTCGAGATCGACTTTCCACCGGCGGCATATTTATAGGATTTGTTATGCATACAGCATTAATCCCTATACTCTTCCACTGTTTTTCGTCATGATGAGAAAGCACAACTAAATAGTCTAATAAAGTATATATTTGTGAACAATCTCTTATATCTCCAAATATTCCTGAAAAGACAGGAATACTCGTATGATTCACTGCTATAGTATATACGCCAAGCAATTTGAATAACATAACCATATAATTAAACTGTGTTCCAAAAAACGGAATATGTATGCAAACAGCATCTATATTATTCTCGGCAATTATTTTTTCAAGTTCCCTAAAATACTCTAACGGCTTTGACAAATCATTGACAAATGCAAATCTCTTTACCCCTGGAACAATAGGATACTCATTTTCGACTTTTTTCCCAGTAATTAAAACCAGTTCATATCCCTTTTCTTGTAAAATAGGAAGCAGATTCGATATTACTCTCTCTGCTCCGCCTTTAGAATACATTCCACAAGTCAGTGCAACTGTCTTGATTTTATTTGTTCTCCTCTCCTCATAGCCTCTAAATGTCTTAATCAAATACTGGATACTGAATTTGTTATGTATTAAAGCATTCAAAAATTCAGCAGCTCCATATTTTCTACATGCTTCACGTATGAGATTATTGCGCTGTTCTATTGTATCCTCAGCCTCATTTGACATGTCAAATATACTTCTTATATTAAGAGAAATTCCCAACTCATCATCCATTATTGGAAAAGGATTTCTTCTATACTCAGATAGTATTTCATCATATATCATAGACAATTCTTGATCAATGTACAGAACCCTCTGATCAAAATTATTACTAATATGTTCTCTTAGTACCGTATATATATCATCATTTTTTAATACCGCAATTACATAAGTAATATCGGGATTATCCCAATCAACATCCTGCGGATTATACACAGGAATCTCATAGAACTCTTCACCTGTATTTCTGTTCGAATCAATAAACGCTACTATTTCAGGAAGAACATACCATTTTTCTTCAGGAATCGCCTTTCGTAAATGCATTATCTCTTCCATAAACTTGGTTCCATAATTGCCGGTTCCCCAAACCATAATTTTCTTATTCACTCTTTGTATCATTTCCATAATTTAACTTTCGCTTAGTTTCCGCAAAAAATTCGCTTTACTAATTTCTGCTCCTTCCTATAATTATACTCAAAAATATAGGTACAGCTATTACTCGCCCTCAGTTCGTACTTGCCCAGTATATGCCATACTCCTATTTAAAACCACTTTACTATTTTCATTTTAATCATTGACTTATACCCCCTATTGAATATAAGCTATAATACACCCTGCCATAAAATACATATTAATTATCCCACTCCTTTATTATTTTATTATAGTATTCCAAAAACCTATTATATGAATTATCTGGCTCCAAGACACTAATTCGAGCCTTAGCTGTATTTACCATTCGTTCTTTTTCACACGATGTAAGTACAAGTACTTTCTCAACAGCCTGCAAGTATGAATTTGGATTGTCTCTCTCACATAGAAATCCACTTTTCCCATTATCAATTAATTGCTCAAAACTTGCTCCATCTGTAGCTACTACAATTTTGCCCATGGCCATAGATTCAATACATGCATTTGATAGATTTTCTATCCTTGATGGCAGAATAACCATTTCTGCCCCTTCAATTACCGGATAAAGATATTCCCTGGTAAGCTGTCCGGCATAAACTACTCTATCAGCATATTCGCCTGCCATCTCCTTAACATAATCAGATGCCATCATTTCACCGCAGATATTTATTTGTTCATCTCTACCACATAAAACTAGCTTCAGATTCTGATGTTTCCCTAATAATTCTTTCGCAATTTGCCCTATTATATGTATTCCTTTCAATATACGAAATGTTCCATAATACAACACATATTTTTTCCCATCCATAGAAATGGTATCGTAAACTGTACTGTTCCAATTATCTTTGTTAAAAACAAAAGGGCTTTCTAGGACATCTGTTTTTATACCCAATTCGTTGTTTGCGATATTTGCAAGTAAATTACTAGGAGCAATTACACTTTTAGCGTTTCTCATCGCGATCACTTCTAATTTCTGTCTATCGTTCTCTGGATTGTCAGAATATTGTAAACTACCACCTATTTTACTTGCACCATTATACAAAATATTATAAAACCCTGAAGTTCTTATAGTATATGGTATACTTCTATCAAAAAATAATGAATTAGATCCATGATTACTAAAATGAATAAAATCCACATGATTCGTCTTATTGATTGTATCTACTAACTCCTTTACCTTATGAGCCCTATAAATATTAAATAAGGCTCCCTTTCTTTCCACCCTTGCTTCATGTGATATCACGCTATACCCAGCTATCTAATCAAATACATCCCATTCAAGTTTTGGAACGCATATATTATATATCTCAATACCAGGGTCAAAAATAATATCTGTCTCCTTTATTGTAACAACGATAATCCCAACTTTATTCCCTTTTTTATGAAATAATCTGGCAATATTTGCTGTAAACGTTGCCAATCCCCCTGATGGTTTATCTGCTGTTGCCAGTTCATCCGTAACAAATAGTATATGCATATTTTATATCCTTATCCTTGGTCTTCAGTAATATCATAACGTCCTATTAATATATCCCTCAGTAGCATTGTCTCTATGAATAATCTTTGCCGGATTGCCTATTACAATTGAATGAGATGGAACATCCACATTCACAAAGCTTAGTGGAGCAATAAGTACATCATCTCAAATAGTAATTCTTCCAACAATTACTGAATTCGTACCAATCCATACATTGTTGCCTATTACAGGTGCACCTTTCCGTCTCCCACGATTCTCTTGTCCTATTGTCACTCCAGTAGCAATGTTTATATTTTTCCCAAGAATCGATTCCGGGTTAATAATTATTCTTCCAGTATGTCCAATGTAAAAACCCTCGCCAATTTTTGTCTTATATGGAATTTGTATACCCGTAATAAGTGATAGTTTCTGAAATTTCTTCTTGTAGTACTTATATGTATACTTACTGTTTGTTCGATTATGAAGTATTCGATAATAATATAACCATTTCATTTCTGGCTTTAGTTTTTTGAATTCTTTATATGAATAATGTGTTTTTCATAATATCTAAAGAAATCGATACATTCCTTCATAATTATCTATACCTCAGCTCAATATTTCCTTCCACTTAGCCCCAATATCAATCTTACAATACTCTTTATAGCTTTCCAGAGCCTCTTTTGACAACTTTTTATATTTTTCTTCATTTTGGAAAAGATTGAAAATCTCATTTGCCATTTGTTTATGATCTCCTTGCGTTACTGTTATAATTCCTTTTCCTTCCTCAACAAAATATAAATATGGAAGATCAAACATCACTGTAGGCAAACCGTATGCCTTTGATTCAAGTAATACCATAGGAAATCCCTCTCCTGGGGATGTCATGATCATCACATCTGCATCCGCATATATTTCATCTGGATTACTTACAAAATCATTAATGCAAATAATACTTTCCAACGCATTCTCATGTATTAGTTTTTTTAATATTTCTATATCCTTTTGTGCATCTACTGCCCCAAAGATAGTTAAGGTTGCATCCGAACCTAAATTCCTTAATTCTCGCATAATCCAAACACATGAATTAACTGCTTTTACTGTGTTATTTATTCTTCCAACCCAAATAATCTTATGCCTATTATTTTTACCAGAAATATTTATATTCTTTTCCATCCCTACAGGATTAGTAATACATTTTGCATTTATTCCTATACTATTCCACTGTTCTTCATCATACTTAGAAAGCGTAATTAAATAATCTAACAATTTATATATATGAGCGCATTCTTTTATATTTCCATACCGCCTTGTAAAAACATCAATACTTGTATGATTCTGTGTATACACTTTTATTCCGAGCAACACACATAACATTACTAGATATTCATACTCAATTCCAAAATATGGAATGTGTATACATAAAGCATCTATCTTGTTATCCAATATAATTTTTTCATATTTATCACAAAAAGAAAAAGAACTTTTATAAAAACTATCCTCTATAATATACCTATCTACTACTTGGCATATTGGATATTCATCTTTTTCCTCTTTTTTAGTAATCAAAGAAACCTTATACCCTTCATTTACAATAATTGGCATAAGATTTGACACAACTTTTTCTGCGCCTCCATTACGCATAACCGCACACACCATACAAACATGATTTACTGTTTTTAGTTTTTGAGACTTAATAAGCATCATAGCATTAACCAGTTCTCTCGTATCATTATGATACAAAAAGAATAACGCATGACATATCTGCGCTGCTCTGTAATGCTCTTTTAATTCAACTAACTTAACTGCTAACTCTTTACTCGTTTTACATGATATAAGCTTACTAGATATTTTTAATGTCTGCAAAAAAATATCATCGTTCACCGGAAATGGCTTTTTTCGATATTCTTCTATTAAAAGTCTGTCTATTCTGTCCATTTCACGATCGTAAGGCACTAACACCTTATGTAATTCTATCCCATATTTTTTAATCGCAGATTCTATAATAGAATTATATGCTGCAATGGCAACTATGCATTTTAAGCCATCTTCATCCCATTTTATATCTTTAGGATTTTTAACTTTCTTACCAAAAAAAACACCTGAATCTGAATTGGAATCAATAAAAAAATCTATTTCAGGTATTATCTTTTTTAAGCTTTGAGGAAGTACCAATCTATACTTCTCTAATAATGATACAAATTCTTTAGCTCTTTTTCCTGTTCCCCATATTATTATCATATTTTCTTCCTTCACATCTTTGACAGATGTGCTATTATATATGTCTGAAGCATACCGCTACTCGAATGCCTTTTAACATTTGCTTGGTCATTTTGCTAAAAAAACTCTCTATCATATTTAGCCAGGATCCATGCTTGGGAGTGAACACAAAAACAAATCTTCCTTCCGGGCATGTGGCAAGATAATTGCGTGTTTCCTTGGACTTATGAGCAGAGTGATTATCACATATAATCCTAATGACATCCCCTTTGGGGTACAAGCCATCAAGTTTTTTAAGTAGGTCTATAAAATCAGAGTTCTTGTGAGTTTCGCTAACTACTCACCACCATTATGTAAAAAATGTAATATTCCGCATTGCATACAGATATGTATTTATGCTTCATTATTCCACTTCTCTATTACATTATTATAGTAATTCAAAAATCTCTTATATGCCTTCTCTGGTTCAAGTTCCTGTATCCTCTCCTTTGCAGCTTTTATTATACTAATTTTTTCCTCTTCAGTTAGACTAAGTACTTTTTCAATAACGGAAAGAAAATCATCCGAATTATCGCGTTCACAAAGGAATCCACTTACTCCATTTTCTATAAGCTGTTCAAAACTTGCACCATTCGTCCCTACCACTATTTTCCCAAGCGCCATGGATTCAATACATGCATTTGAAAGATTCTCAATTCGTGATGGTAGAATTACCAGCTCTGCTCCATTAATCACCGGATACAAATACTCTCTCGACAACTGCCCCATTACAATTACTCTATCCGCATAGTTTCCTGCCATGCTCTTCACATACTTTGATGCTTGGATTTCCTCATCCCCATGCATATTTAATGATTTTTTTGACAGTATTGTATCTTTACCGCATAACACTATATACAAATCTTTATGTTTCTGTAGCAATCCCTTTGCTATATTAGCTATTACATGTATTCCTTTGAGAATACGCATAGTACCATAAAACAGAATGTAATTCTTATCCTCAAGTTCTATATATGCATCTTCTTTCCAACTCTTGCTGTTAAGTATAAATGGACTCTCTATAATAGTCGAATCTAGACTCAACTCGTCTTTAGCTATCTCTGCAAGTAAATAGCTTGGTGATATGATATATCCACACTTTTTCATATCCATTATTTCAAGTTTGTCGCGCAAGGCTAACTCATTATCTTTATATTTTACACTACCGCCAACTATATCTGCCCCATGAAACAATATATTCATGAACCCAGAAACCCTAATAACATATGGGATAGATCTATCCATAAATAATGAATATGATCCGTGATTACAAAAATGAATCAAATCAATTTCATTTTCTCTATGAATACTTTGAATTAGTTCTTTTACTTTATGTGCTTTATAAATATTTGTCAAAAATACTCTTTTTTCCTTAGTTTCTTGTTCACTAATAGCAATAGATCTCGAAATAGAGTCATACACTTCCCACTCACTTTTTTTTACATTAACGTTATACAGTTTAATTTCTTTATCAAATACTATTTTTTCTTCTTTCGTCGTCACAAGAATTATTTCCACAAAATGGCCATGTTGTGAAAACAATCTTGCAATATTGGATGTAAACGTCGCTAGACCACCAGAAGCGTTATCTATTGTAGCCAATTCAGGTGTTACAAATACTATGTGCATAATAATTCATCATCCTTAATCATTTATAAAACTACTTCCTTGCATAGTAAGCAATTAGTACAGCCTACTCTAAATATATTCTTTCCAGTTCTTTTGCTGCATATTTAATATTATACCCAGCATCAGTAATAATCTTTTCCATGTTATTGCGCTTTACTCTACTCATAAAATAAATTATCTCTTTAGTCCATGCATCTTTGTCCAAAGGTAGTAATTTAGCATTTTCAGTCACTATAGCTTCCTCCGTTATATGATTACTCATAAGTGTCGGAAGCCCAGATGTTTGAGCTTCAATACCAACAATTGGAAGTCCTTCAAAAAATGATGGTAGTGCAAACAAATCCATGGCTTGATATAGCTTTGGAATGTCGTCTCTCCACCCTAATAACAATACCGAACAATCAAGCCCTAATTCTGATACTTTTCGTGATAACTGTTCTTCCAGTTCCCCTCCTCCAATAATGATTAGCTTACTATTTGGATTATACTTATGAACATCACAGAATACATCAATTAAAAAAGATTGATTCTTTACATAAGCAAATCTACCAATATTTCCTATTACATATGCATCTCCCAGTTCCAGTTCATCTCTAACTTCTTTTCTTATCTTTTCGTTATATAAATAATCCTCAACCTCGATTGCATTTTTCAAAATATGTATATCTTCTTTTGGAATCTGAGGCCCAAAAAGCCATTCTGCTGCATTTAAGGAACATGCACAAAAATGGGTGGCATACTCTTTACCAAATCTTGCTTTGTAATATTCATGCCTCTCTATAAATTGCTTTCTCTTTAAAGCATCAACACTATCAACACCGCTACTATGAGAATGCACTATAACTTTAGAAATACCTCTCTCCATAGCCATTTCTTCTATTAGGAAGCCTGCCCACATACATGTATTTAAATGTATTACATCATATCCATCATCAAGAATTTCTCCTATTTGCCTTTTTAGCAAATCTCTATCCTGAAACTCTGGTATAGAAAATGAACGAACTTTCATTCCCAAATCCTGCACATTTTTATTTTTCGTCAACTCACAATTTCTTGAAAGCAGATCAAAATGGAAAAGATCTCTGTCCATTTTCTTACAGTGTTCAAAAACATACTTTTCCATCCCACCAACTCCAGAACTAGAAACTCGATGTAATACTTTTACTTTTTTACTCATATAAACCTCAATATTTTTTGGTTATATTTAACCACAAGCAACACCTTATACCGGAATAATTGCATTTCAGATTACGCCAAATATTTAAAACTTACAATCATATTCATTTTCTATTATCTTAATTTGTGAATCAAGATCGTAGCCACTAATCATGATTTTAGATTTCATATTTTCTCTATCGCACTTTTCCAAATTAGAAACAAGTGCCTTACTCCATGAATCTATATCATTTTCAACCCATACTACTCTTTTGGTAATCTCCGCTTCTTTAGGTACAGTAGCATTAACCAAACATTTTAAACCACTACACTGGGCTTCAATTAATACAATTCCCAATCCTTCAAATCTGCTAGTCATTGTCATAAGATCAAAAGCCTGATATAACTCATTTGTATCATTTCTTAACCCCAATAGTATTACTTTATCAGTTAAACCCAACTCCTGTATCTGTTGCTCTATAGCCTTTCTAAAATCCCCCTCGCCAACAATTATCAACTTTGTTTTACCTACTTGAGAATAATTAGATTTTCTTCCCCGTTCAAGCATATCCGCATAAGCACTAATAAGCATTCCCTGATTCTTTTGATAACATAGCCTCCCAACATTTCCTATCACAAATTCATCATCTGCTATTTCAAGTTCGTTACGCACTTTTCTTCTAATTTCTTCGTTGTATAAAAATTTGTCTACATCTATGGCATTTTTCATTATCTTTATTCTATCTTTTGGTATTTGCTCTCCAAATAACCAATCTGCAGCATCAGAAGAACACGCCCAAAAATCTGTCGCCATATCTTCAGAAAACTGTTTCTTTATTTCCTCATGAATAATAGTCTCTTGCCTTCTTATCTCCTGATCATTATTATCACATCTAGTACAATGAGAATGAACAATGACTTTTTTTATTCTCCTTTTTTTACATATATCTTCTACTATAAAATTCTTCCATTGCTTTGTGTGCAAGTGTACTACATCATATCCGTTATCCAAAATTGCATTGAACTCTCTTCTGAATTGCTGCTCATTCTCCGTAGGATAACAAGACAAATAGAAAATTCGAGCACCTGTCTTTTCAACCTCATCAGCAAAGGTTAGTCCTTTACTCATAGTAGCAAAATCGCAATGAAACCTTTCTTTATCCATTCGATACCAATTATCTAATGCATAATGGGTAATCCCTCCATATGAATTAGCGATAGGAAATTGCAAAACTCTTATTTTATCCATTGAATCAAATCTCTTTTTCTAAATAATATTCTTCATCACTTAGTTACTACTAAAGTACCATTTGCATCACAAAGCGGTACTTTACACATTTTTATATCATTATCGGTTTCATAGCGATCAACAGCTTTTTCAACCCCCAAAAGATCGCTAGAATAGTCATGAATAAAGATATAACCCCCTTTTTCTAGTCTTGGGTAGAAATACACAAGACCTTGATAAATAGACTCCTCAAAGTCTGCATCTAGTGATACAAAAGCAAATTTCTCTTCAAGTTGTCCTAGTGATTCCGGAAAGAATCCCTGTTTAATAACCACAGAATCGAGGTTAGTCATACGATCTAAGACTATACTAATATCTGTTTTTTTATATGCTTCAATAAAAGATTCGCTACAATTACCTTTTTTCTTTTCATCTAGTGCCTCATTTGCATTAAATCCCGCAAACGTATCAAACAAGTACAAGGTCTTATCTGGAAACGCAGCATTTATGAATTGAGCAAATTCACCTCGGAACACTCCAAGCTCTGCTACTGCTCCACCTATTTTCCTTTTGCGAATCTCTTTTACTGCCAGCTCAAAGCACTTTATGCGCACATAATCTGTTCGCATGTATCCTTGAAGCATATCTCGTCTTTCACAATTTTCAAGGAATAAATCTCCATATGCCTCTACACCTCGTACTATCTTATAGCGATCCATTACTACTTTTGCATATTCTTCGCCTACAACAGCTTTCACAAATTCATAATCAATATTTACATCATCAATTTTGCAATTATTATATAGACAAATAACTTTATTACGATCTATTTTTATTTCTTTACACTGCTCAAGTATCTGATCTGAATAGAGATTACATACAAGTATGGCATCATAATTCATGGAAGCCACCTCTAATGGTGTATATACTGGTTTTCCCATGTATTCTTTCTTTGATGCATCATTATCAACAAATCCTGTAATACGATTTAGTGGAATGTGCCTATCTACAACTTTGCCTGTTAAGCGTCCTGTTCCCCAAATATAAATGTTCATGTTATAAATCCTCTCTAGATTAATAATATTTATTCTAATCACAGCATCTCTGATATCATATTTGATTTCTTTTCTCTTTTCATAAATTTCATCCTCAACTTTATCAATTGACACTTTGGAATAATAGATTTTTCTTTCCTTTGAAGTACAATAAATCCATAATTCAATGTAAACATTCTATTCTGCTACGTTTTAACTATTTTCATTTCATATACTTCTAAAATTTTACTCAAACTGATTTGATTGCTATACTTTTATTTATCATAAACTTTCAACAATAACTGTATTATTTTGCTTTTGGTGTAAATATTAGTACTATAAACTATAATATTATTGCATGTCCTCTATCCTGTCTGCCAGCCTCTCACTCGCCTTCCCGTTAAAAACAAGTCCTATTTTTTCATGAAACTCATCAAGTCCAGCTTCGTAACTACTTCTATCGAATCCATCTCATTATTATTCGTAGCTATTGGGAACGGGAATATCAGATCCATATCTGGATGCGCTGCTTTATTATTGGTTACATGGTCATGGGGATCAGTTGTCAGATTCCAATACAAACTCCCTCTGTCGTTCGAGTACTTGCTAATATCATCCGCATATATGAAGGATGGTATTTTTGCAAATCCTGCTTCAAATACTGCACTGGAATAATCCGTTATATAGGCATCCATTCCGGCAAGAATCTCATAAAAATCATCCGCCTGGCTTTCATCAATAATTCTGCACTGAAGCCTTTCATCCTTGTAATACAGTGCTCCATTAAGCATATCGCAAACAAAACAGCCATGTTACTAGATCTATATCTGAGAAATGAGCATTCCTAATGAATCTCAACTGCCCCATATGTTTCAATGTCCCAAGGCTCATCCTTTGTCTTCTTGTAAATCCTTACATATCCATAATCAGCATCCAACATGGACATTGTTTTTATCGTACCATGATCCCCATATTTCTTCACTATATTTATAGTGCTTCTATCCTTTTTAGGACGCGATCCAACTACATAAACAGATGATGATTCTTTTGCAATTTTTTCAACCATCTCATCAGTAGGCAAGTTGCTCGGATTATACCGTGTAATAATAGATATCGGTCTATCAACAATACGTCCCCACACACTTCCGTTGTAACCGTTTTGACTTCCATGATGCGGTATTTTAAAAACATGACATTTAGCATCATTAAAGTTGTCGCAAATTGATTCCCAGCCATCTTGAGAATTTTCCATATCCCCACCGAGCAATATAGCATCAATACATGTTTTGATATACGCAACTATTGATATCTTATTTTCTTCAAGCGAAATATGAGTTTTCCTTTGTCCTTTTGTTGGTATCGATATCGAATCCAAAAATTTTGTATACTGATTATCATTTGGTGATAGCGCTTTTAAACATACCTCTGGATCACCTATCTCCTTTTGAAACAAATTCCTATCAGAAATGGCATATACCCTATTCCCACTCTTTTTCTTAATAAGCCGTAGTACCTTTAGAAATTCACTAGTGATTCCAATAGTTTCATCCGCATTAAATAAAACATACTCTGTGAAACGGGTATCATTATATGCGATAGGGAGACAAACTGACAATCCATCACTATGCTGCTCAATTATTTCACTTATACCTTTCACATGATCGGTATCCCAATGCGAGCATATGACTCCAACAATGTCCTCAATATCATATCCTTTATCAGAAAAATACTTCAAGGCTATGGGTTGCATGGATTTATGCTCAATAAATGAATCAATAACAATCCATTTTTCATTTACTCGGACTAATATTGCTTCGCCATATCCTTTTCCAAATACTATTATTTCGAGCATATTACATTCCATCATTAAGTAAGTTATAAAGTTCCATCGCCCTTTTCTCTTTCAGTTCAATTTCTCTTTGAGTCCATCTAGAATTATTCCTAAAATGTATACATGAAACATTTGTTACTGTTCCATTGCGATATTGCTTTCCATATATATATATAATGCGTCTTCCAACCTCAACAAATGCCTTTTGCTCTTCTGATAAATCATCTAACGAAAACACTACATCTCGAGAAATGCCATCATCCGTCGATACTAAAATTGCTGAAAAAGTATGTTCCGCATAGTTAACACTCGCAATGGTTCCCAGAAGCTTTTTTTCTTTCTCAAAATGCTCAAAAATCACCTTTTCGCTCACAAAAAATGACTCTTCTTCACTCTGTTCTTCGTACTTTTTCTCTGTCGAATCGTAATCATGATCCAATGAAATATTAGATTTAATTTCATCAAAACAATAAGACGCAAAAGAATCCGCAACCTTATTATCCTCATTAAATGAACTAATGTATATGTTCTTGTTAGATCTATTCAAAAGTCTTGATATTGTTTTACTTGCCATCAGCAAGAACCTCCTCTAGAAGTTTCTGCGCTATATAATCTGCATAATTTGCAAAATCAACATATTGTTCACCAATACAATCATTAACATCCAAAATATCAAATGATTCCTTCGTATCCACATCAAAATGAAAATTAAAATTAAAAAAAACTGCGTGTGTAAAAATAGCAGATGATTCCAATTTGACATTTATGACACCAAAGTCTGTTTGTTTACGCATGGTAATAGAAGCCAAACCATTAGTCGTTTCTGTAGTATCCTTATCACCTTCAAACAAAGTGTGCCAATACTGTTTAGGCGCAATAACATCGCCGAAAGTTTTAAAATTCTCCATTGATTCAAGATCAACGTGAAAAGAAAAATTAATACCGAATTTTTTTATCAGAACAGAGTCAAGTTTTTCCTGAATGCGATCAAAAGTATCTAACATAATCTCAAACGGCTCCTTCTTTGCAATAATAGTAAACCTCTTTTCTTCTATATTAAATGCCAAATTCTCCGTTTCAAAAACAGTCAAATGATCAGAAATTATTGTTTTGCCCATTTCCTTGATAGCATTAAATTCTTCATCATTTAAAATTTCACAATGTTTGAACCAATATGGTTGAAACATCATTGGAGAAAAATCCCCAATAAGGACAATTGAGGACGAATAGAACTTTCTATTTTTCTCTACACTTATCATCTAATCCTTTTAGCTCACCTTTCTAGACATATCAAATATCCTATCCAACACCGCATGATTGAATAAAAAGCACTTACTTTCAAAAAAGAGATTCTAAACCATCTCACCAAGACTCCTTAAGCGAAACGTAAAAATTTAGAATCTCTCTTATTCTTTATTCAAATAATTTGTACAATGCATCTTCACCCAAGAAAGAGAAAACTAATGGTGTACAATCCTCTATATCTATTTTCTCTTCATCCTCAGGAAGTAAGTAATCCTCCGAATGGACAAATCCAAATTTTGTATACAAGTCCAACCCATCATCATTTGAATTAAGTGTGACCGCACAGAACCCAATTGTAGATGTTGCTATGTAAAATAATTCTTGCATCAATGCCTGAAACACTTTGTAGCTATATCTAACTCCGTCAATATCTACAGCCTCGTCCCCTCTAAGAGCTTTAGCTACCGCAAACAATCTGATTTCAGCACATGAAAGATACTTCTTTTTATCTAAATTCTTGCCAAGTAATCCGGTTGCGTTAATTGAAGCATAGCCATATATTTTTGATATGTTCCCATCAGCATTTTCATCACTATCTACAGCAACATAAGTTGTGGCATAGCCATTGGCCATCCAATCAAGAGCATTTTCTTTTAAGAATGAATTATATGTATCCGTCCCACAATCAAATTCCTGTATCACAGTTTTAAGCGTCTTGTCTATAGGAATAAATTCAAAAATCATTTGCTATTTCTTCTTTCAAAAAGAGCATCCAGTCTTTTTTTATCTAATACTTGTGCTTCTTTCTTTATCCGCTTCCAATCGCTTTTGCTTGGTGCACTTCTTGAAAGCATTTCAAAAAATTCCTTCGATTTCTCGGGATTGATTGTATATGCTTTATTCTGCAACATAAATATCACCTCCAAGCCACTGCTTCTGCAGTAACCACATACTTATCTAATTTTATTTTAACCATTTCTTATAGGATTAACCATTAAAAATATATGAATTTTAGAATAAATAGGACAAAAAATCAAGAATTGTCCTTGTTTTTAAAACTTTTATTCATTTCAAGTTAATCATTTCTTCAATCCTATCCGCCAGCTTCTGACTCGCATTCCCTTCAAATATAAGCCCGATGGTTTTGTGGAATATGTCGAGTCCATCTTCATAGTTTGTTTTGTCAAAACTCTGTATCAATTTCTCCAACTCATCATTGTCTGTAGCAATGGGAAACGGGAATACCAGATCCATATTCGGATGCGCTGTTTTATTATTTGTTACATGGTCATGCGGATCTGACGTAAGATTCCAGTAAAGGCTACCTCTGTCATGCGAGTATTTCTCCATGTCGTCTGCATATACAAATGATGGGATTTTCGCAAACCCAGCTTCAAAGATTGCACTTGAATAATCAGTTATATATGCATCCATTCCGGCTAATAGTTCATAAAAATCATCTGCCTGGCTCTCGTCTATGATACGATCCTTTAATTCCTCATCTTTGTATTCTTTAAAGGTTGGAGCAAGTTGAGGATGAACCCTTACGCAGATATACCAGTCACCTCCAAACTTGCTTTCAAGATTGGCAATAAGGCGCCTAAAGTCAATTGTCCATACTTCCGAATATACAGAACGTACTCCGTTTTTAGCACCTTCTCTGAAAGTCGGCGCAAACATTAAGACTTTTGCATCTTCCGGAAGGCCATGTCTTTTCCTGAATTTCAGCTTCTGCTCTGTTCTGTCTCCATAGAGGACGTCGCATCTTGGAGCTCCGGTTTTCAGCATATGTCCATGATATACCAGAGCCTTATCAAAGCACTGCTCACACCATTTAGAATCAATTATAAGCTCATCTATCATGTCGGAATCGTTCTTGCTGACAATATATGCCATCTTGGAGAATCCTGCTCCTCTAAGGAGTCCTGTGCACTTAATTCCGACAGTATAATGATTGACGTTAATATAATACTGTCTTTTTCTCTTAACTGTACCCAGGGGCTTTCTGTAATTGTCGATCCATATTTTGGATCTGGTAAGCCAATAAGCCCTGCTCCAGAGAGAAGAATTTCTTACTTTTTTGATATAATCCGGAAATTCTTTTTCCCAGGATTCATCATTAACAAGCCATACGAATTTGTATTTGGGATTTCTTCTGTGAAGTTCCTCTGCTATATATTTAGGGTTACACCCAAATCCACCTTTTCCTTCAAAGGTGCATAGGCTTATTAGGTTTTTATCTATAGGGAATATTCGGCAGAGGTAGAATGCTAAGCTCTGACATTTTCCCTTGAGTATTCGCTTTTTAATGTAGGTTTTTTCTTTCATTTACTTACAAATAATTCCAATTGTACTATTCTTTTATAACTTTATTCATAATCCAGCCCGTCTCAACATCATAGCTCAATTTCTTTATAATCTCTAATGTTTTTTATCCCGTCAGCATAGGAGAAATCAATCCCAATTCCTACTAATGACTTCCCTTTTTCTTTTTCAATCAGATATTTCTGTGCGTATTTCATATCATATATCTGCTCGATTGCTTTCTCTGGCGACTTATCCAATTTGCATTCTATGATATAAATATTGTTGGCTGCCCTCATGACAGCATCTATTCTACCTATATTGGTAACACACTCAGATTCAACATCCATTCCACACATTTTGAATATCAAATAAATCATTGACTGATAATATTTTTCATGTTTCACCTGAATATTGTATGGAATTCCCGCTATAAGACTTTTTAATAAATCCATCATCTTCGCTACATTACCAATCGCTGCTGCCTGCTGAATCATGATAGACACAGAATTAATCTCTTGAACTCCCTGCCCTACATAAATTGAAGCAAGCTCCATTTCAAACGACATCTGAACTTCATAATTCGGATACACAAGCTTATAGGCAGTTGTAGGAATTCCCTCTATCCTTTCACCAAATGTCAGATAACCGCTCTGGAACAATAGCTGAATAAGCATCTGTGTATTAAGTTCATCTCCAGACAATGTAGTTACGTCAAATGAACTGTATGACACCTCTGTAAAAAAAGCATTTTCAATATCTTCTACAGACAATTTTTGTTTTTTTGCCTGTTCAACCAGCATTGTAGGCGTAGCTGTTGCATACCAGTAATTTCTATACTCACAGTTATTATTAAAAAACTGTCCTATAGAAACAGGATTATAGACCTTTTCATCTTTAAATGTAAATTTAAAACCATCGTACCAGTATGCCAGCTTTGACTTCAATTCCTCTTTTGTGCAACCTGTTTTCTTTGCCCCATCATCCAAATATTCTGCAAAATACCTATCGAGCTCGTCATTCGTATAACCAACCATTCCAGCATAATCTGTTTTTCTGCTTATATCATCCAGATTATTGAGTTTGCTAAAAATGGAAACCTGGCTTAACCTTGTTATTCCTGTAAGGAATACAAATCTTTCCATACTTTCATAGCCATTAATCATCTGATAAAAAGCTTCCATCATAATTCTTATTTCATGGACTCTTTTTCCCTCTTCAACATTATTAGTAATAGGTCTGTCATATTCATCTATCAAAATGACAACACCTTTCCCATATTTGTTATATAATCCCTTTATCAGTTCACCAAATAACAGAGCCGGGCTACTTCCTTTTATTGAAATCTCATTCTTATCCGCGATTTCCCTGAGTTCTCTATTTATCCAATCCTCTAATTTCTTTTTATTTGTACTATCACTTCTTCCAAAATCCAGATGAATGATAGGATATTCCTCAAAACTATAATCTGTACCATAAATATAGAGCCCTTTAAAAAGCTCCTTTTCCCCAGAAAAAATCGCCTCTAATATACTTACAGTCAGGCTTTTTCCAAATCTTCTTGGACGAGAAAAGAAATACTGCCCAAAAGGTTCTCTGACCATATTGTAAATATATTCAGTTTTATCAACATATACATAATCTGCTTCTATAAGATTTTTGAATGTCGATATTGTTGTGTTTATTGGTTTCATGACACCCCCACAAAATTCTCGTCGTCGCCCTGCTGGGGTAATTACTTATAACCGCGTCCACCCCAAGCTCAGCACATAGTCTCATCTGGTTCTGTCTATCTTCTCGTCATGGATGACTACAAGGTGTCCGCAGTATTTACATCTCGCTCTTCTTAATTGCCCCGACTCTTTTTCTCCACTTGAGGAATCTGTCCATGATGTCCGCAATTGCTTCGGAATCTTCCTTGGTGAGTTTGAATTCACCCTTGTCGAAACCGTTTATGGCGGACACAAAGTCGCTCAGCTCATAGCGAAGGCCGTCTCCGAGGAATTTGGTGTAGACCTTCTCGTTTTGCTGGAAGTCCTCGTAGCAGATCTCGAATTCCGTGGTCTTCCACCAGGGTGCAGGCACAAAGATGTAGCCCTTGGTTCCTGAGATGAGAAGGTGTCCATCGGATTTAACCTTGAGTCCTGTCTTGGAGGTCGCCATGGCGTTGTCATAACGGAAAAAGGCCTTGGCATACACATCCACACCGTTAGGGGCGGAGTAATATTCGAATCTCACGCCTTTGTAGTTAGGCCCGAGGATCTTCACGATGGGAAGGAGTGTGTAGCTTCCGAATTCGGTAAAGCTTCCGCCGTATACTGTGTCCTTCATCTCGCGAACTGTGTCTGGAGTAAGTCTTGTAAAGCAGGATTCAACGTCTCTGATCTCACCTATTACTCCGGTCTCTACGAGGCTAAGGAGTCTAATGAATCCGGGTGCGTAGGCTGTTTTTATGGCTTCCATGAGGATGAGGTGCTTTTCAGCTGCAAGGTTATAGAGCTCCTCTGCCTGTGCCTTCTGAATGACCATGGGTTTCTCACAAAGGACGTGTTTGCCGTGCTCTAAGGCATTTTTGATATATTGATAGTGAGTCTCGTGCGGTGTCGCGATGTTGACTGCATCTACGCTGTTGTAAAATTCTTCTTCGTCATCTGTGAATATACCGAGCTCATGACGCTCTGCGTAGGATCTGGCGCTTTCGATATGCGGATTATATACAGCATTGACGTCGAGTCCGCTTACATACTTGGCTTCAGGGATGAATCTATCAGCAATTCTGCCGGTGCCCATTATTCCCATTCGGACGATTTCGTAGTTCCTAGCCCTTTTCTGGGTGCTGGATACGCCTTTAGTTCTCTCAAGGTATACGACATCGCAGTATTTCTTGAGGTATTCGAACTGACCGAGCCAGTCGCTTCCTATGGCGAAGACGTCTATGTGGTATTTCTGGATGTCTTCTATTTTTTGGCCGACGTGGTCCTCAACTATGATTTCATCGGCAAAGCCGGTTTTCCTGACGTCATCTATACGCTCCATGAGGGAGTTTACTATGTTGAGCTTGCCTCTGGTGGCATCGTAGCTCTCGGTGGTTACACCCACGATAAGGTAGTCTCCTAGGGCCTTGGCTCTCTGGAGTATGCGGTAGTGTCCTTCATGGAACAGGTCAAATGATCCGTATGTAATAACTTTTTTCAACTTGTCAGTCCTCTCATTGATTATTTCTGGATTTGGACCAGATCTGTGCATTTATTCGCTCTTCAGCAAAAAGTGTCTGATTAACTACGTTCAGGTCCTCTGCAAAGAGGTAGTAGTCGTCTATTCCCATCTCCTGAAGCTGCTTGGCAATCTCCGGGTAGTAGATATTACAAATGATAACTCGCAGCTTATCCTTAGGGATTTCAAGGAGCTTATCGGGGCCACAGACAAGTAGTCCGTCCACAAATCTTCCCCAGGTCTTAACACCGTTATCCACCAGGAATGCGGGTCTGTGGTTTCTATGTCTCCCAAGGTAGGTTCCTGCCATATTTCCGGCTCCAAAGAGTACCAGGGTCTTGTCTTCTACACCCTTGAACATATCCATCATTCTGTGCTGGTATTCACGGAAAGGTACCTTCGGATCAAAAACACCGAGGTGCTTGGGCTTTCTCTGGCTCTCAGGGATAAGCTCGTTGTAATCTCCGTAGTACATCTGGAGAATCCTGTCATAGCCTATAGGGGCTTTTACTTTGAGGTCCTCGAATTCCAACTCTACTGTCTCTTTGAAGTCGTTTGCAAAGTAGACTCTGTAGCCGTTAGGATTGAATGAATTTGTAAAGGGGAAGAGGAGTCTGCCCTCTTCTTTAGGGCACATGGTGCAGGCATCTTTGTATCCCTTAAGGAGTCCCTCTCTGCCCTGCTTTTTCACATAAAAGTGATATATTAATTTCTGTTTACTTGTCAGCTGTTGAAATTCAAGAACTGTCTCACCGTAGGTCTGTGTCTTGCAAAGTCTCTTGTATCTGGCGATGAGGCGGATCTGTTCGCGTCGCCTTGCCTCGTCCTCAAGTACGTAGTCGAGACACAGGATATCGATCCAGATACCCCAGTTACTGCGTCTAGTCAGGTCTAAGACTTCAGCTCCGGTGGTGTTATTATCACGGATTCTCATCTTGCCGCCCATAAAAGTGCCGGAATCCGTGTGGTCATTCTGTAAGAAGTATCTGCCCATTTCGGCTTTATCAAGCTCTGACTGGGCTATTTCCATAAATTTATCATAGTCTGCTCTGGGCATCGCTACGTCGATATCGTCATCCCAGGGAATAAAGCCCTTGTGCCTTACTGCTCCAAGAAGGGTTCCTGCCCAGATATAATAAGTCAGGCCATGTCTGTCGCATATGTCGATGAAGATGCGGAGCATGTTAAGCTCTGCAGCCCAGATGCCTCTGACTCTGTCGGTTATGATGTATTCTTCTGTCTCTTCAATTTCTTCGGAATTTATATTTTCCATCTCTGCCATTGGGATGTAATCTCTCCAAACCTTGTCATTTTCGTGCATTATATTATATCATAGATTATTAGATTATTTCAGTACTTAGGTACTTATTGATTTTCACCTTTGAGGTGGGGTCTGAAGGGAGCTTTTATGAGTACAAAGCCTAAATACTTTGTTTTTCTGGGATATGGCGGAGAGAACTCCATCCATCCCCTTTTTGATTATTTTGTGAGTAAGGGTGCTTCTGCTATTTTGGTGGATGATCACAGGATTCCTTATGAGCGGGATGAGATGGTTACCCGCCTGGATGAGCTCTCCAAGGTATATTCCATTACTCTTATCACATCATCCCATCTGTGGTTTGATTCCAAGACCTATGAGTTTTCCAATCACCATCCGGATCCTAATATTATTGCTCCCTTGGAGTTTCTTGATAAATTCCATCCTGACATGACGGTTTATTATCCTCATGATATGGGTGTTTTCATGCATGAGAGTGAGATTCCGTTTATTGATCAGTTTGATCTGGTGCTTGTTCCCTACAGGAATAATATGTATTACAAGCTTCGTAAGACCTGCAAGCAGGTAGAGGTTGTGGGCTGGATCAAGAAGAGACAAGAGACTTCCGTACCCACAGGGCTTGGCGGATGTAAGCCTGTATTTTTCCCAAGTAATGTGCCTAATTTCTATAACAAGCTTGGAGTAGAGGGGTTCGCGCAGTGGTTTCGCGATAATATAGGTCCTGATATTCCTATCAAGATGGCCTTTGGTGATAATGGGATTATGCCGATTCTGTCTCAGGAGGGCTATACCTTCCTGGATTCCTCAGTTACTGTGTATGATGCTATTTCCTCCCACAATATGGTTATAGGAAGCGGTAATTCTTCCATTATCTTCGAGTCTGCTTACAGCGGGATTCCTACAGTGGCGCTGCTTGATGGTATTATGCCGGATGAGGAGAATTTGAAGGAATTAAAGGGTATTCCCGGGGTTTATCCGCTTCATCCTGAGGAGCTGAAGGAATTTATCCGTGCGGTTGATGCAGGTGAGCAGGAGCTTCATGCAGGCCCCAATGTGCTTATTCCATTTGAGTTTGAGAGAGTGTGGGAGATGCTGAATAATTAATTGAAGGAGTTTAGAGATGTCCGAGACAAAGGATTTCAATTATCTATTAAATACTGATATATATTCAAGCGATTCTGATTTTGTTGTTGCATGTTACAAGGATTTACTTGGCAGAGTACCTGGTCTTAATGAGCTGTTTCATGCTGACAATCTGCTATCAGAAGGAATGGCAAGGAAACTATATCTTTCCTCTGTTGCGCTCTCTCCCGAATGCCAGGAACGCTGCGAGAGTATTGGGCTACAGATCGCAAATATAGAGGAATTTCGTGATCTTCATAAGGCGCCCGGTTTTATTGAGCGTCTTGGCAGGAAGATTTCGCCGGAAGAGGATTCGAAACCTGTTTCTAAGCCTTTAGAATTCCGTTTTGAATATCCCTGCGATGCAGAGTATCCTGTACCGGAGATATCACCTTTTGATGCAGAGTTTTCTGCACTGAATAATTGCCAGATGGATGCTTTGAGACAGTATCTTGAGGGGAAATATAAATGTGGTGGTGCAGGTGATGATAATGGCTCTGGTAATGCTTCTGATGATGAAGATTCTGCCGCTCCTGTGAATGCTCATATCGGGGATTTTGCCGGAGAGATGATGCCAGGTTCCAAAGCAATGTATGATATCCTCTCCGATGTTGATGAAGTTGATACTTATGATAATGTGCTTATCACATCTCCTTCGGATATACACTTTACACTTTACGAAGAGGAACTGAGCAGAACAGCTAAGTCTATCCGCGACTCTCTTCTCTTCACTATGCCTGTATTACCGGGATCAGATGCTCCTGTCTCTGTAGTATTTGACAAACACTGGAGGGGTTTTGATCCCACAGGAATTTATTGTGAGAGATATTCGACAGGCGGAGAGACTGCTGCCATTTATCTAATGAATAATACTGACGATACTGTAAGGGCTCGTGTTAGCTTTAAGATTATAAGCTATATCGATGCCGAGCTCGTGATAGCTCAGGCACAGAATAATGTTGATGTCATTCTGGATAAGCCTTCTGTTGAGGTTTGCCTTGATCTTATCCTACTGCCCGGTTATAACCCTGTTACTTTCTCCTATATAGGAGTGCCTTATAGGTCTGAGGTTACAGGAGGAGAGGCTGTGAGATTTGCCATAAGAGATCTGGAGGTTACAACCAATTCCTGGACTCTCAGCGGTGCCGATGCCTACAAACTTGACGCCATGACACATGGTGACGGCTATTATAGTCACCTTATGAGTGACAGATCCATCAGATTCAAGCTCCACGAGCATGGCTTCTTTGAAGTTAAGGCTGTCAGATTCTATGATGATTACAGTGTTGTAGAGGAAGATACCACCAGATATCTTGAATTCAGATATGGAGATCTTGATACTAACTACCAAGTACATAAAGCAGCTCCTGATACAAGTAAAGGAGCTTCAAGAGCTTCTGTAAGATTATATATTGCTAAGAGAACGGGAACCATCGAGTGATGGTTCCCGTTCTCTTAGGCAATTTCATTTTGACTTTTTCGGGTATATTTTGATTCAGGTAGAAACATATATTCAGTTCCTTGGAGGAGGCCGGGGTATGGGGCAGTGCCCCATAATAATCCTTCCGGATTCTGATGACATAATGAAGTGACTTTCCTGCGTACAATGAATGTCCGATAACGGATATCCATGGCTCATATCCAGTTCCCCGTTATCGGCACAGCCTGTATACGCAGGAAAGCAAGTCAGTCAAGGGAACCGTGGAATAAACCGTGGCACATCCTATGTGCGAGGATTTATGCCGCGAAAGTCCCTTGACTGACGAGGAACGGAATGACCTAATCTCTCAACCATATCCTACTGATAAAAACATTTTAGGACTATTTCATCCATACATCCTACTAACGCTTCAGACTGTATACTTTGTTTACATTAAAACAGGAACCATGATGGTTCCTGTTTTAATGTATATTATTCTTCTGTTCAAATGCTTTTTTTAGCTCAAGATACTCTTTTTTCAATTCTTCAGGAACATCTTTATCCATATCAATATAGTCATCTATTATAATTTCTTCAAGTTCCCTAAGTCTATCATTTGAATCTTCACTATCAAGAATAAATAATTTTATTCCCAATTCAGCTGCGCGTTCACGCTTACGATTCATTCTGTCCATATCACTCTTCGTATATGAAAATGGCGCTTCATAAGGTTTATCAAGCTTTGGCTTCTCAATAATAAATTCATTCATACTTGCCACCATTCCTTTCAGAAACTGCTATATATTACTCCAAATTCTTGCAAGCCACTTATCGCTTCATCGAAGTCGCATAATGCTTTCCTATAATTTATAAGAATCTTTTTTATCAACAAATAATTTTCTTCAGAAACTGGTTTTGTCTTCTCTATTACATGAATAGCGCCTGAATTACCTATCACCACCAGAACTGATATATTTATAGCCTCAAAAAAAGTATTTAGATCCTTCGGTGAAAAAGTACTATTACTAGGATGATTGTGAAGTACAATAAATATATATTCACTTCCATCCATTTTTGATATTAGTTCCTCAATATCTACCGTTCTGGAAGTACCAAAAACTGCACCGACAAAATCAAGCGTATTAAGATTAATTGCATATGCAACTTCTTTTGATTCATGCCGTTCCATCGAATACTTAAGTAGATGCTTACAGTAAGAATATATGTACTCAGAAATTGAATCGTCCTGAATAGTAACAAATATAGGCTTGGCCAGATTATCAATAACTGCTTCTGTAATTCTGTTCTCTACCGGTACTATATCATCTAACTGAGAATCATAACCGGAATCACTTCTCATATTATTTCCTTCGTTTATCAATTTATTTGTATTAATTATACCATTGTTCTGAAATTTTGTCTTTCGCCACATAGCATTGAAACCTTCCCGAGAATTATTCTAGCAAATAGCCAGTTCCTTAGAGGCGGCCGGGGTATGGGGCAGAGCCCCATAATAATCCTTCCGGATTCTGATGACGTAATGAAGTGGCTTCATAACCAACATATAAAACTTTTGGAGACTATTACTTAGCTGGATTTATCTTTTTTCTTTCACTTGATTCGATTCGTAAATCCACATTGAGAAATCCCTCTGGGGGTTTTATCGTTTTTCTTTTACTTGCTTTCATCCGTAAATCTCGGAAACAATTCTTCGCGATCAGATTTATCTCTAACCCACACATTACTCTCGCGAGATAAAACTTCTGAGCGATTTCAGCCCTGTGGTGTTATCTTTTTCTTTTTACTTGATTTCATACATAAATCTCGGAGACAATTCTTCGCGACTGGATTTACCTCCAACCACTTTTTTACTCCCGCGAGGTAAAACTTATGGATGGTTTCAGCTATGGGGATTTATCTTTTACCTTTTTCTTGATTTCATGCGTAAATCTCAGAGACAATTGTTCGCGATTGGAGTTATCTATGACCGAGACAGGGCTCCCGCGAGGCAAGGATGAACCTTAAAACACAGTAAATACAACAAAAAAAGCGCCGAATATGGTGCTTTTGTTGTATCATCCCCTCATCCGGCGCTTCGCGCCACCTGTCTCCGCTCCGCTCCGGTCGGCGCTAAGCCGACGTCCCCCGGACGTCGAGCGCCCCACGGGGAAGGCTTTAGGACACTTTTATTTTATTGCTTCTTCTACGATCTGGATGAATTGTTTCTTAACCTTCTCAGGAGCGAAAGTAGCAAGTCTGTCTTTGCCGGCCTGGATGAAGTAGTCGCGAAGGTCGGTGTCTTTGACAATTCTGTCGATTGCTTCTGCGACAAGCTTAGGATCCTTGTCCTTAAGGAGGATTCCGGCGTCGCCGAGGGTTTCGCCAACGGCGGTGGAATCGTAGGCTACGATTGGCTTACCGAAGTACATGGCTTCAACAAGTGGTACACAGAAGCCCTCGTGTTCACTAAGAACAACAAATACATCTGCCAGGTGATAGTAGGCCAGAATCTCATCGAAGGGGATGTGGCCTGTCATTATCACATCATCAAGTTCAAGCTGCTTAATATATTTGCGAAGCTTCCTGGCATAGATATCCTGCTCCTGATAGGAGCCTGCAAGTATCAGTCTTGACTTGGGGTTGATGTAAGTCTTGTAGTAGTAGAAGGATCTGATAATGTCCTCCTGCTTCTTATTAGGTGCGATACGTCCTGTGAACAGTATGTTCACGTAGCCGTCGTCCTTAAATCTCTTAAGTACATTCTGACTGGGTTTCTTGTCGTAGTCATCGAACTGCATGAGAATGGGCAGAACCTTGATGTCACAGGTGTAACCCAATCTGATGAGGTCCTGCTTGTTAAACTCGGAGTCAGCGATACACATAACTGGGGTCTGATAAAGCATCTTTACGGCCTCTATGCCCTCTCTGCAGAGCATCTGACTCTGCATGCTGTAAGGAGCAAAGAATTCCTCTGGAGTTACGTTGTGGTAGACGATAAGGCACTTTGCCTTGTAGCCCATGAGTCTGTTGTTGATCTCGCCGCCGATAGAGAGGTGATAGATGATAAAGTCAGCATCATCCTTGTACTCGTCAATTCGATATATGAATCCTTTAGGGAGTTTGTCACCTATATTCTGGGCGTAGATTGCAGTATCGTAGCCTGCCTCCTTTAAGGCATGGTAGAAAGCCAGGGTTTCATTGCTTACCGCGTCACCCATAGTGATTGTAGGAAGAATTTGTACTATTCTCATTTAGTTTCTCCGTATTCTTAATTTCCGGACCCCTCATCCGGCGCTATGCGCCACCTTCCCCCCAAGGGGAAGGCAATTTATTGATCTTCATCCCCATTCAGTACATCAGTATCTACATACTCTATGAGTTCTGCGAGTTTGCCGCAAATGATGTTCCATCTGAATCTTGTGTTGACGTATTTTCTGCCCTTTTCTCCCATTTCGTCGCGAAGTTCAGGATTTCGAAGGAGCTGTAGGCTCTTGGATTCAAAACCGTAATAGTTGGTGTAATAGAAGCCGCCGCCGCATTTGTCGCAGTGGCCCTTAAGTACTTCGCACTCACCGTTTACAAGGACAGGCTTGCCAAGGCTAAATGCCTCAAGCACAACTATAGATAAGCTCTCGAACTTCGAAGGAAGAACGAGGAATTTGGAGCCTGCCATTCCATCAAATTTATCCTGCTCGCTGACAAAGCCAAGAGGCACGATATCAGGGTGATTAGGAATCTCTATTACCGGCTTTCCAATAAGCACGAGTTTTATGTCATCGGGATGATCCTTCTTGTATTTTAGGAAGAAGTCAAATAGTTCCTTACAATTCTTGCCTTCATCGATTCTACCGGCATAGATTATGTAGTTATCAAGGCCGTACTTCTTCTTAAAATCCTCCCCGCATACTCTATCCGGAACCTCGACTCCAGCTCCGCCAAGTCTGTAGGGAATGTGATAGTTGTTATATTTTCTTCTTACAAGGTCTCTCTCTTCATCTGTCTCGAAGAGAAATGCCTTGGGAAGATTAAATACATCATCGAATATCCTCATCCTAAGGAAAGGCTCATCGTGAGCAAGGGGAAGCACTATTGATTTCTCAGGTACAATGCTTATTCCCTTAACGATAGGATAATAGAGGTAGGTCATAAAGATGAATGCCTCATAGTCATCCTTGTGATCCCTTATGTAGTCTAATAACTCGGGAACATAAGGCCCTTGCTCGGTTATCCATCTGTTCTCCAGAACAGGAGAGAGCATCCTGTGAAGGAACACCCAGTTTATTGCATTAAAAATGCGGATGTTTCTACACTTCTTTACAGAAAAACGGCGAACCTTAACGCCGTTTATGTCTTCTTCATCCGCCTTATATTCATCCTTCCAGGTCATGTAGTCAATGGCCTTGGTGGTGAGAACATGAACCTCGTATCTGTCAGTCATGCGCTCCGCAAGCTGCTTGCAAAGCGTCTCAGCACCGCCGTTGACCTCTGTACCGTATCTTTGTATTACAAAACAAATCTTTTTCATTTATTATTCTCTTCCAATACCAGCAATCTGGTAGCAAGCTCTTCTTCGGCTTTTTCAATCGTATCAAGTCTCTTGTAAAGCTCTGCCCTGCTATTAACAACATTCTCATCATTAGGGGCAAGACTTCCGCCATTCTGCTCTATGTAGAGGAATATCTGATTGAGGCACTGAACAACTGCCAGGTTGAAAGCAACCTGCTGCTCGTTCATAGGTCTTATAACGGGAAGAAAGAGCTTTCTCAAAGCTTTTTTCACAAAACCCTTTGCTCCACCTCCAGGAATAGGCGTATCCACAGATACGTTATAGCCTCTCTTCAAATCCTCCATGAGCTGTCTGAGACGGTCGAAACTGTAATTTTCATCAAGCACTACCATGTCATCAACTACCACGTCACTAAAATCGGGTATGTTAGCTGAATATCCGCGCTGCTCTTCGCTTTTTTCAAGCTCCTGTATGAGCTGTTCCATGCTTATTTTCTTATGACTCATGTTCTCTCCGATTGAGTTATCTCTTTCAATAAATCCGATATGACCGGATCATCATTGGTACTAATATCCGGCTATCAGACAATCCTCCAAGTGGTGTCATAGTGGATAATTCCGGTCTCGCTGACAGGATTAATCACATCGATCTTACAGTACTCCCTGTAGTAATCAAGGGGACTTCTGCTAAGGTCTGTTATGGAAACCTGAAGTCTGTATTTTCCTGTAAGGAGGTTCAGGGGCGCACAGTCAATCTCAATTGTGCCCTTGCCAACCTTATCTCCATTCAGGTGAAGATTCTTGTTGGTTGACTCTATACCAAAAATGCATCTCTGATCACCGTCAAAGATACTGTAGGCAAAGATGAAGCCTTTAACAGGCTTAACCACGTTGTATTTTACCCTCATGGTGTAGTTCTCGTTTGCATCAAGTGCTCTGGTAACCTCACCCTTGGAATTAATAATCTCGCAGGCTTCTATAGCCACTTCTCCGCTTCCATAATGATTGGAGTCGGCGGACTGCTCAACGGGTCTGCCCTCTGCCTTGGCCCTCTCAGCATTCATGTAAGCAAGATACTCATCTACAACGGGGTTGGACTCGCCTTCTGCACGAATTTCTCCACCATGAATCCAGATAGCTCTCTCGCAAAAGCTTCTAACAGTTCCAAGCGCATGTGTAACAATTACTATTGTTACGCCCTTTTCTTTAAGTCCGCGCATGTAGTCATAGCACTTGGCCTGGAAATTGGCATCACCTACCGCCAGAATCTCATCCACTAGAAGAATCTCGGCATCCACATTAACAGAAACCGCGAAAGCAAGTCTTGTGTACATACCTGATGAATAGGATCTTACCGGCTGGTCAATGAATTCTCCAAGCTCTGAAAATGCGATTATACTATCAACACGCTCATCAATCTCCTTCTTCGTAAGTCCGTAGATTGATGCGTTGTTATAGATGTTCTCACGGCCGGTCATGTCGGGATGGAAGCCGGCACCAAGCTCCAGAAGACTGGATACACGTCCTCTCATGGTGATGCTTCCTTCATCGGGATAGAGGATTTTGGTCAATAGCTTTAGTGTAGTACTCTTACCGCAGCCGTTATGTCCGATAAGTGCGATGGCCTCGCCCTTTTTGACTTTAAAGCTGATATTCTTTAGAACAGTTCTTTTATCAAAGGCTCTTCTCTTTTTGAAAAGAGACATCTCCTTTAAAGTCTGCCCCCTGTCATGATATATTTTGAATTCCTTTTTTACGTTTTCTACTTCAATTGCGTATTGTTCGCTCATTTTATCCTTACCACTTTTCTATAATTACATCTGCTCAGCGAATCCGCGCTGAAGTCTGTCAAACAGGAACCATCCGACTATGAGGGAAAAGATACCCATAAAGCAGGCAATTCCCAAGGTGTCAAGTTCAGGTGTCTGCTGGTAGAACAGTATATCTCTGTAAGCAACTATGACAGAGGTCATAGGATTAAAGTAAAAGATCTTAATAAGCTTGGGCGGCAACTGATCTACGGAATACATAATAGGAGTCATGAACTGCCATGCCATGCAGAGAATACCCATGATGTACTTTACGTCTCTAAGGTATACGTTCCATGCGCAGAGAATAAATGTGAGTCCAAGCGCCATGGCGTATTCGATTATCATAATAAGGGGAAGATATACGTAAACAATGGGGTTTGTAAAGCGTCCGTCTACCCACAGTGCCAGAAGCACAATTATGAAGCAGAATAGCATGTTTACAAACTGGCTGGTAACGTAGGATATCGGTATGACTTCTCTGGGGAAGTAGATTTTCTTAACTATTCCCTCTGAATCGCGGATGCATCCGCTTCCTTCGTTCATACATGTACTAAAGAAGATCCACGGAACAAGTGCCACAAACAGATGGAGGTAATAGTCCTCTATGTTACTTCTCATGATTACTGAGAAGAGGAGGGTATATACAAGGAGCTGGAACAGCGGGTTTAGGAAGGTCCACATAAATCCGAGTACTGAACCCTTGTATCTTCCACGCAAGTCTCTGTGGACAGTACTGAAAATCATCTGTCTGTAGTCATATAATTCCTGGACACGGTCGATTGTTTTTGCCAAAATTGTACCTCTTTTTCCCCTCATCCGGCGCTTCGCGCCACCTTCCCCCCAAGGGAAGGCTAGATGGGATTTTTTTATTTTCTGTTGTTTTCGATCTCAACATAATAGTCGAAAAGTTCTTTTGCTGTGTCGAATATGTTGTATTCGGGTTCCCAGCCGAGATCTCTGGTGATCTTGGAGTGATCGCACCAGATAACGGGGTTCTCAACTGGACGTACGAGCTTGGGATCAGTCTCTATTGTGATAGGCTGGTCTGAAAGGCTCGTTATGTACTCAAGGAGTTTTCTAAGCGGAACGGATTCTCCGTTACCGACGTTGTAGATCTCCTTGCAATTCTCACTCTCTATTATCATACGGTAAGCTCTAACTACGTCCTTGACGTTACTGAAGTCGCGGCTTACTTCAAGGTTACCGACTCTCATGGTTCCGGGCTTGCCGCTGCAGGATATCTCTGCTGCCTGCTTGCACCAGGAAGGGATAACGAAGTTGTCGCTCTGTCCAACACCTGTGTGATTGAAGGCGCGAACATGGTATACTTTCATGCCATAGTAGTCGCGGTATACTGCTGAGAACTGTTCAAGCATTACCTTGGATATTCCATAAGGGTTAGACGCATTGAGCTTGGTGTTCTCGTCCATGGGTTTATCTGTGATGTCGTACTCTTCACTGGATCCTATGAGGAGAACCTTGGTATCAAGGTCGTTGTCACGTACTGCCTCGAGGATGTTGAGGGCTCCGCTAACATTAACTTCAACTGTTGTGCGCGGTATCTTCCAGGATAGTCCAACATTACTGATAGCTGCAAGGTTTACAATATGTGTAGGTCTTACTGACGCAACTATAGATTTAACTCTGTCTGAATCGGAAAGGTCCGCAACAAAGGTTCCGTCCATGTCGGGCGAATCCTGTATGCCGATGCGGTCGCTTCCGTATACGTCATAGCCATTGTTTTTGAATTCTGCTGCGAGGTAGCTTCCTACAAAACCACCGACGCCGAAGATTAGAACCTTTTTCATAGTTACCTTCTTCCCCTCATCCGGCGCTTCGCGCCACCTTCCCCCCAAGGGGAAGGCAATGAGTATTTTCCACACTCTCACGAGTAATAAATTTGGTTCGACACACTATTGTAACTTATTTTGTAATTTTTGGAAAGTGTGATAAATGAGTAGATTATTTTTTATGTGTCATATCCAGAAATCTCTCCCCATTTAGCAGTCTTTCGGCGGCACTCTCTATACTAAGTGTTACCCATGTTTTATGTATAGGTAATTTATCATCCCTCAGAACCAAGACCTCCTCACCAACAGAACATCTAAGCAGTCTCAATATATCCTGCTTATCTTCGTTCAAAAAAATCTTTTCCTGTATAGCATATTGAACAAATGACAGAAAACTAACACACGCCGCTCGAGATTCGTTACTACCTGCAGATGTCTGCATTGCTTTGTTGAATCTTGTTATGGCAGCGTAGTCATTAGTACAAAACATATATCTTGTACGGCCTGGTAATTCCAGTAAAAACAACAACGCCAGAGTTATAAGTTCTTCGGCAAGGCTGTCTCTATCCTGCTTCCTTCTTATAATCGCGCTTATAACCTCAGCGACGTAGTTTGGTTCTCTTGGCACCTTATATCCATTTTCAAGCATACCAATATATGGGAAGTCTCCATCCCTGATTATCACACCACACAGCTTTGTCAAATTTGCTTTATTATCATAAATGAATTTTACCAGTTGGCTATTCTTCTCTGTGGCACTACGTTTTATATACTTATCCATAGAATCACACAGATTCTCCTCTGATAGAATCGTAATACAAAAGCCCTCATCATATAAAGCTTTCAAAAAATCAGCATCAACCGGATTAAGCCCCAACCCATCAACACTTCTAAGCTCATAGAGAACAAGTTCAGACATAACTATTGTTATACCGGTTATATCCGCCTCCATTCTCTTGATAATTTCAATAATTTTCGCGCGTTTACTATACTTTGCTGCCTTTTCAAAAAATCCCGTATCAAAAAACAAAACTGTTTTTGCCTTCAAAATTTTATCCAGAACCTCATCACAGTCCTGAATTGAGATGTCTGCTATTTCAGCTTTAATGGCATTGATTGTTTCAGTGGCCCCCATGCATTCCCTCCTTTATGGATTCGTATGCATTTTCCATGCCATTAATCCTGTACTCCAAATCTTCTTCGGTTATAAGCCCCAACTTGAGATATTCCTGCCCTTGCTTTTTTGCATCTTCGAGCAAGGATCCAAAATCATCCTCATAAGTTGCTTCCATTATTGACTCTGTTCCAAGTTTGCTTTCCAAACCTTTAAAAATCTCCATTAAAACTTTTTCGTCATTATGTTCAAGGAAAAAATCAATAAGTTTCGAATCTCCACGGTCAAAAACGCCAAGTTCATAAGCCCTTATAACAACTGACATGTATGTCGTCTTATAGTATTCCATAAGGGTTAGAACTTCCAGCATTTTCTCCAGATAATAATCATCCATCCTTTCTGATGCATCATTTACATCTCTAAGCATGCTTGCAGTGCTGATAAAATCTTCAGCCGGCATCATGATTGCTCCGGCAAATGCATTGGCCATCATCTCATCATCATTTTCCTCATAATTGTTAAGATAAAATTCCGCTCCGTTTTCATTTTTTGTATTTTGGATAATCAAATGATAGAGTTCATGCGCAACAGCAAAATTATTGTTAGCAAGACTCATGGAAGAATTCATAACAAGATATTTATTGCCATTAAGTGCCAGCTGAAAAGCGCCTATCTCGTGACTTTTCATAGGTATATGCAGAAACTTAAAACCCTCTTTTTGAAAAATTATTCTTGACGCAGCTTTAATATCAGGAATCACATATGCGTTATCTCTATGCATATAGTCATAAAATTTTCTACAATTGTCCTGAATACTTCTGGCATTAGTCTTAATGTAGTTCAAAATATAGAAAAATCGTTCTCTTTCCATTTTTTACTCCTTTTTCATACCAAGCACAAAAAATCCACTACCGATTAGTAGTGGATTCTCATATTTCCAAATTGGTAAGTGCATCGTAAAACTTAAACATGTCGAGCAGACTATGCGCAATCTCTTTATCGTTCTTTCCAAGCTTCCCTGCATAAAATGCTAAGCTTTCACCTCCGGCACTTGATAGTACCATGTCATCCGGCGAGCCAAGAAAGAAATTCATATCTTTTCCAAGCGATGTTGCCAATAGCTCTGCATCATCCATTTTAAGATCAGCTTCACCACTTAACACTCTACTAACCTTGCTCTTCTCCCACCCCGTAACCAGGGTAATGTAAGCATTTTTAATTTTTCTTTCTTTCAAATAAATATTAATATTCTTTATAAACTTATTCATCTCTCATATCCGTTGCAACGCAACAGATTCTCATACAATGAGAATCATCATCCTTTTCTATAATTAAATGTAGCACTTTGTTTTTTATTTTGCAATATTTTTCTTATAAATTGCAACTTGTTTTTCAAAAAAATAATCAGAACCATTTTACTGATCCTGATTATTCTGTATATCATCTTATTATTTATATACTGTTACACCTTCGAGCTGCTTGGTTACAAATATAGCGTACTGTTCGTCGACAAATCTCTTAAGTCTCTCCTTGAACACGCTCTCATCGAATTCCATAGCGTGGGCGCGGAGTTTTTCCTTATCAAAGCTCATCTTCTCGAATCTGTGAATCGCATCGAGGAGGGATTCGGGTGTGGGTTCGTCGAAGAATACACCTGTTTCGTTCTCGATTACGGTTTCAAGGATTCCGCCCTTACCAAGGGCTATTACGGGTCTGCCGCTGGCCTGAGCTTCAAGAGGAGTTATTCCGAAGTCCTCTACTCCGGGGAATATGAGGGCTTTGCATTTTGCATAGTAATCAAGAAGCTCTTCATCCGGAACGAAGCCAAGGAATTTAACGGTGGGTCCTGCCATCTGTTCAAGTTTCTCACGCATGGGGCCTGTTCCTATTACGTAGAGAGGCAGGTTTTCCTTAGTAGCCGCTCTGACTGCGAGCTCGATTCCCTTGTACTCCTGAAGTCTTGATACGCAGAGGTAGAAGTTGCCGTCCTCCTCGGAGGTGTGGAACATTCTCATGCGCACAGGGCAATGGATAACGTAGGCGTCTCTTCTGTAGTGTTTGTGGATTCGCCTTGCGACATTGACGGAGTTTGCAACAAATACGTCAACGCGCGCTTCCGTTACGTAGTCCCACATTCTCATGAAGGTCATGAAATATGAGATCATTTTCTGTTTGAATGCGCCCTTGCCCGTCAGGGGACCGATGTAGTTGAATCTCTGCTCCCAAGCGTATCTCATGGGTGTGTTGCAGTAGCAGATGTGAAGTGTGTCGGGACCTGTGATTACGCTCTTGCCAACACTTGTGCTGCTGCTTATGACTACGTCATAGCCGTTTAAGTTGATGCTCTCCATTGCGGTGGGCATGAACGGGAAGAGTTTCCTGTGATTTAACGGCTTTTTCTCCGTCTTCTGAAGATGAGTTGTGCGAATATCGGCGTCACGAAGGGCTCCCGTCATGTTCATCCTGTTGCACATGGATGTGAAGATGGGAGCGTCCGGAAACACTTCATGCATATTTATTATTACGTTTTCCGCACCGCCCATGAAGGGAAGCCAGTCGTGTACGATTGCTACTCTCATTACGCCCTTGCTTTCTTTTCCTGCTTAGCGAGTTCTCTGTCGTGTTTAGCCATGATCTCTACGAGCTGCTCGTAGCTTGTCTTCTGAGGGTTCCAACCAAGTGTTGTCTTAGCCTTAGTGGGATCTCCCCAAAGGTTGTCAACGTCTGTGGGACGGAGCCACTCTGCATTTACGCATACAAGCATTTTGCCTGTCTCTGCGTCGTAGCCCTTCTCATCAGCGCCTGTGCCTTCCCAGCGAAGCTTGATGCCGTTTGCTGCGAATGCCTTCTCTGTGAAGTCGCGTACTGTGTGCTGTACGCCTGTTGCGATTACGAAATCATCAGGTGTATCCTGCTGCATGATGAGCCACATGCACTCTACATAGTCCTTAGCATAGCCCCAGTCACGCTTGGAATCAAGGTTACCGAGTTCAAGGTGGTCCTGAAGTCCCTCTGCGATGCGGCCTGCTGCCAGTGTGATCTTTCTTGTAACGAAGTTCTCACCACGGCGCTCTGACTCGTGGTTGAAGAGGATTCCGTTTACTGCGAACATGTCATAAGCTTCACGATACTCCTTGATCATCCAGAAGCCGTACTGCTTAGCTACAGCGTAAGGGCTGTAGGGATGGAAAGGTGTGGTCTCCTTCTGAGGAAGCTCCTCAACTTTACCATAGAGCTCAGATGTGGATGCCTGATATACCTTTGTTTTCTTAGTGAGTCCGAGTGCTCTTACTGCCTCAAGGATTCTGAGGACGCCGATAGCGTCAACCTCTCCTGTGTACTCAGGTGCATCGAAGGATACCTGTACGTGAGACTGAGCTGCAAGGTTGTATATTTCGTCAGGCTCTATCTCGTGGATAAGTCTGAAAAGTGATGAAGAATCAGACATATCTGCGTCGTGTACCTTGATCTTGTTCTCTGCGAGGAGGTGGTCGATCTTGGCTGTATTAGATATGGAAGAACGACGAACTGTGCCGTGTACTTCATAGCCCTTCTCAAGAAGGAATTCTGCAAGATATGAACCATCCTGACCGTTGATACCTGTGATAAGTGCCTTTTTCATTATTTATCTCCTTTGTTTTTTGATACTTCTTAATTTACATAGTTAGACAATTTAATATCATAGCGCATTTTTATGGATTTGAAAAGTGGGGTTATTTTGTAGTTGCTTTGTGGTTGCCTAATAGTTGCTTTGTGGTTATCGTATTGCTCCGAGAATTCTTTTTGCTGAGTTCTTCCAGGAGTATGTCCTTATATAGAAGTTTCTGTCCTCTTCTGTTATGCTACTTTTTTCTCTATTTAATTTGTCTATGTCAAACGCATCAACATTCTTAGGATCAAAGAAGTAGCAGCCCTTGGTGTATATCTCACGAAGAACGGGTATGTCCGCCAGCGCAATGTGCTTTACGCCTGAGAGGATGGCCTCCATGGGTGGTATGCCGAAGCCTTCATATAATGAAGGGAAGATGAAGGCGTGGGCGTAGGCGTACAGAGTGAGCAGGTCTTCGTCAGAGATGTAACCGGTGAGGATGAGGTTGTGGGGAACCTTGCCGGGTGTTGTTCCTGCCGGTACGCTGTTTTCTGTGTCGTCTATGGTCATATCTCCCGATGAGCCGAAGGATCTTGCTGCGCTGCCGCCTGCTACCACGAATTTTCTGTCGGGGTATTTTTTCGCAAGCTTCTTAATGAATTTCTGGTTTTTGTGAAGGTTCTTGCTGCCGACGCTGAGGTAGTATGGCTCGGAAGGGGTAAGTCCCCATTTTGCGAGGGTGGCGGTATCTGTGAGGCTTGCGGGTTTTTCTTCTATAGTAGTGTTCTGTTTGCTGGTTTCACGAGAATTGTCTGATTCTTTATTTTCAGGAGCGGCGTGAAATCTGCTGTTTTCAAGGATCTGCTCAGCGGAGTTCCCGGCTATTGTGAATCTGTCCTCATCGAGTTCATAGAAGGCTATGAGCTCATCGCGGCTAAATTCCGAGATGGTGATGATGCCCTTGCATCTGTAGAGTGTGATGAGGTAGCCCCAGCGGTACATGAGGCGGAAGGCTTTTCCATAGGAGTCGGGGTAGCGCATGAAGGATATGTCGTGAGTTGCCACGTAATCCGGCTTAATCGCGGGCGCTATTCCGGCGAGTGTGAGGATGGTTCCTCTCTTTTTATAGGCAAAAAGCGGCAGATATATCTGGGTCCACTTGTTGCCGTTGCCTTTTCCTATGACTGCCAGCTCAATGTTCTTAAAGTCAGGCGTCGTCACCAGTTCGCCTTGCGGGAGCGCGAGGATGGCTTCGCCGGGCTCCACCATTTTGTCGATCTGTTTGATGATCTCGATGCCGTAGCGCTGAACGCCGGTGACAGGCTGCGCGAAGATTCTACCGCTTATAATGAGCGGGCGATTTTTGCTAAAGCCTGGGTGCGGGTAGCGGCGGCCTGCCATCTCAATTCCTATCATGACAAAGAGCATAAATTCCGTCCCTGGCCAGGTCTGCGCATCAAATGTGATGGCCATGACGAGCTGGGGAAGGAGCAGGTAGTAGATGAGATTTCTGGATTTCAGGCTGTTTTTCAGGACTATCAGGAGCTGCGCTGCAAACAGGATGAAGGCGAAGATTCCATGGTCCAGCAGCATGGTGCTAAAGGAGTTGTCGATGGCGGGTATTACTTCGTATTTTTCAATAAGCCAGGTAGTTTCCTTCAGGATGTTGTCGCCTTTGCCCTGGCCTCTTCCAAAGAGGAATCGTCCTATTCCCTCTTCGCGCATGCTGTCCGCTGTGACTTTTAATGTATCGATGCGGAAGGTGTAGGAGGGATCCTCGCGCCAGTTGATTCCGAAGAATCTCTCGTAGATCGTGCCTGCCACTCCGGTGATGTAGAGGAGGGTCAGGACGAGGATTACGGTGATGGCGATCAGGAGGATTTTGGTGACGGTGGGTAGGGGCTTTTTGCCTGATGCGGTGATGCTTTTGGTTGATTTATAGTTTTTGGGGGTGGAACCGGTTTGGTTTGCTGTGGTTCCGGGTGCGTTGGTTGTCCTGTTTTTGTTGTTGCGGAGTCTGAGTAACAGTAATATCGGGAGCGCAGCGAGGACAAGATATGCTGATCTTGTGAAGCTTGCGTAGATTCCGGCGATTCCAATGAAAAGCAGGATGAACCTTATTATGTTATCCGGGATTGACCTATTGAATTTTTCCCCCAAAGAAAAGATCACGATGGATACCAGCAGCAGCATGAAGGTGGCCGCTATTATTGGGTGTATGTACACCGATACCATGCGGTGCGGTGCCGAGATGAAGTATTTGGCAGCTTCCTCGCTGATGGCGATGGGCGGGAAGGTGCCCTGCACCCACCAGATGATGCCGACGATTGAGGTTACCGCCAGAAGGACTGCGAGTATTTGCAGGGTTCTGCCGGGTCTTTTCGTGTACTTTTTTCCATATAAAAAGCCGAAGTAGATGAGCAGGTAGAGTGTGAGGCCGCTGATCAGTGTTCTGGCCGAGCGTCCGAGGTGCAGCGCCTGGTAGAGCAGGCACAGGAGCGCGGTCAGGGTGAGCTGCCAGTACCTTACTACAAATTCGCGAAGGTGCAGGTTGGTGCCGGACTCCGGGGTTCTGCAGTGCCTGAGCGGCGGGATTTTGTTTGTCAGAAAGGTCAGCAGCACGAAGGCAAGCGCCATGGTCATCAGGGCATAGTACGGGCGCTGTACGGAGCAGAGCCTGAGCGTCACCGCGATAATGAGTCCGATGACCGGGTAGAGGGTGAGGATGAATTCCGTGATCCTTGCCGGTATGGGCAGCTTGGGCTGTATGGATTTTTTATCGTTATTACTATTGTTGATAGTACTTGTCGTCATGATTTGACTTGGTTTCCTTTTTATTTTTTCTGTATCTATAATAACTGAAAAATCGGGGTTGTGGGATTTTTTCTGTGTGTGGGGCGTGAAGTATTGTGGAGGATTATGTTAGGGGCTGTAGTGATGTTAGGTGTTGTAGTGATATTAGATGCCAGAGCATTGTATTGGAGATCCTGGGGGGTATTGGCTTTAATTTTGGGCTTAATGTTTAGGCTTAGAGAATATAGCTTATTTTTATGGTGCTCATATTTTACGATAATATTGAATACTTGACATATGATGTGATTTTATGTTAGTATACAATCTCTATCGGAGAGAATGTCTTTTTGCAAGATTTTTCATCTTGCGTTTTCCATTTTGAAAACATTTAAAAATTTTGACAACGGATTCCATTCCACAAATTCCATTCCGTTACATATGGTTTTTTCAGATATTGGCATGTGTTTTGCTTTTATCTGTCCCTTTTTGCGGCCTTTTTGCGCCCATTAAGGTTTGATTTTTGTACTCAAAATGCGATTTTCCTCAAATTATAAGTTGTTTAAGTGAAAGGAGATTTTATGTCTGAGGTTGATATTAACAAGGAATTTTCAAAGAGAGAGGCAGAACTTAACAAGGTTATGAAGGTCTGCGAAAGCAAGCTTAAGAAGGCGCCTTCGGGGAGGCTCAAGGTGAGAAATTATAAGGGGAAGTCTTACTATTATGTTAGTGGGGGCGGCGCAGATTCTCGTCTTAAGTACCTTCGGAACAGTGAGTACGACAAGGCTAAGCAGCTTGCTCAGCGCGACTACGATGCGCGCACGTTGGACGCGGTCAACAGAGAGCTTTCGGCAATCCACAGCTATCAAAAGAAGATGCCGGCCAAGACTTACGAGCAAACTTATGATGCTTTAAATCCGGGTAGGAAGGTTCTGATCACTCCGCATTTTTTACCAGATTCAGAGTTTGTGAAGGGTTGGCTGGAGGAGCCTTATGAGCCCTATGAGATTGAGCCCGGTGTGGCTAAGCATTACACGGACTTGGGCGAGGAAGTGCGCTCAAAGTCTGAGGTTATGATTGCCAACGCGCTTATGAAAGCAGGGATTCCCTACAAGTATGAGTGTCCGCTATTTCTTGGTGATGTGAAGGTGCATCCTGATTTTACTATTCTGAAGATGCCTTCGAGGAAGGTTGTTTACTGGGAGCATCTGGGGCGGCTTGATGATCCGGGTTATGTTGAGAGGAATTTGCTTAAGAAGATTGATGAGTATGAAGAGAGTGGAATTTTCCTGGGTGATGGATTGATTATAACCAGGGAAACGGCTGCGACACCGCTGAATATTAAGAAGGTTATGAGGATAATTGACCATTATTTGATGTGATGGGATGGATAAGGCTTTTCTCTTGATTTGCTTTGGCTAGTTTAAGGTCTTTTTTGCTCCGGGGGTAAATCCTACTAGGGTTTTTGGCTTGGCAGATTTATCTCTTTAAGCCTCATTTGGTCTAGAGATAAATCTTACTAGGGATTTTCCGTTGGCGGTTTTATCTCTTTTGCTCTTGTTTGCTCCGGACGTAAATCTTACTAACAATTGTTCGCGATTGGTGTTATCTCAGGCCAGTACAGAGCTCCCGCGAGATAAAACTTATAGATGATTATCCCTTGCCGGATTTATCTTTTTCTTTTTACTTGCTTTCTTGCGTAAATCTGAACAGCAATTGTTCGCGATTGGTGTTATCTCTGGCCAGCACAGGGCTCCCGCGAGATAAAACTTATAGATGATTATCTCTTGCCGGATTTATCTTTTTATTTTTACTTGCTTTCTTGCGTAAATCTGAACAGCAATTGTTCGCGATTGGTGTTATCTCTGGCCAGCACAGGGCTCCCGCGAGATAAAACTTATAGATGATTATCTCTTGCCGGATTTATCTTTTTCTTTTTACTTGCTTCCTTGCGTAAATCTGAACAACAATTGTTCGCGATTAGTGTTATCTCTGGCCAGCACAGAGCTCCCGCGAGATAAAACTTTTGGAAAGCTTTCCCTATCTGGATTTATCCTTGGCCAATCACACGAATCTCTCCAACAGTTTCCTCTATTTTATTAACGATTTCACGCTTATTTTATTTTTATTTAATGATTTGAATCCCCATAACGCGCTATAATAATTGTATATAAAAACCACTATGCGCAAGAGGCAAATCCTCTTGTGCTAGTTAGATTATTCATGTAATCACTTTACCTTATGGGGAGGCGAAGAAATGGCAAACGAAAGAAATGTGAACAATGAAACAGAAACCATGAAGACCGCACAGAAAGGTGCCTTTTTCCAGACGATTGCATTTCAGAATCTTGCAGTAAACCTGGTGATTCTGTTAGCAGTTGTGATTGTTACCATCATTCTGGTTAACAGTATGAAAGGCATGATGAATACTGCGGTTACGGCCAGCACAAATGAAGTTGACACTCTTATTGCAGAAGGAAAACTCAAACAAGCTACTCTTCAGATAGACGGTAGTCTTAGTGCACTTATAGGTGCAGCTTCTATGGAGAGTGTAGATGATGAAACTTTGCAGGGATACGCAGATACTCTTAAGGCTGCAGAAGCACAGATACCTGAGCTCACCGAGTATCTCAGCACCAGCCTTTTGGTTACTCAGGTTGCTGATGGCGCTGAGCAATATGCAGCTCTTGAAAACTCCCTTAACGCATTTCTTGCTGATGCAAACTCTATAATGGAAAGCTGCATGGCAAGGGACATGGAGCCTGCTTTCGCTGTTCTTTCTTCATCTTATTATCCAAATATGACCAGCATGAACGCTGCTTTCGATACTGCCGAGGCATCAATACAGGGGCTGTCAGTTGGTTTAGGTGCCTACCTTCAGCTGACTCTCAACGATGGTACCAAAAAGGCTGTTATCGGAATTATAATTATCATTCTCTGCATAGTTGCAGGTCTTGTACTTAGCATTGTCAGAATCAGTAACAAGATCAGTGCCATCTCTAATGAAGTTGTTGGTATCATCGACAACATCAATGCAGGAAAAGGTGATCTTACCACTCGTGTAAGAACACAGACCAAGACAGAGCTTTGGTCAATTGTGGATGGAATCAACCAGTTTATAGGCACTCTTCAGGATATTATTAAGGATGTAAAAGACGGTACTGTTGTACTTCGTACTTCTGCCGATGAGATGACTGACCAGATTCAGAAGGCAAGTGATAACATCACAAATACTTCAGCTGCTTTGGAAGAGCTGTCTGCAAGTATGGATACTGTTTCTTCAACAGCTGATCAGATCAACGGACGTCTTGAAGAAGTTAAGGACGCTGCGGACGAGATCAGAAAAGAAGCTGCAGAAGGTGCTCAGACCGCTATCACAATCAAGAATGAGGCAGACGAGATCAAGACCGCTGCAACTCAGAAGAAAGAGAATACCGGCGCGAAGATTACAGAACTTGGCGAGGTTCTCCAGATTTCCGTTAAGGATAGTGAGAAGGTTTCCCAGATCAACGAGCTTACCAATGTCATTCTCGACATCGCTTCTCAGACAAACCTCCTTGCTCTGAATGCTTCTATTGAGGCTGCAAGAGCAGGTGAAGCAGGAAAAGGTTTCGCCGTTGTTGCTGAAGAAATCAGTGCCCTTGCTGAAAACAGCCGCCAGACAGCCGGTAACATTCAGGTTATCAGTAATGAGGTGACAACCGCTGTTAAGAGCCTTTCCAATAATGCTCTGGAAGTTATCGATTTCATCAATAATACCGTTATCGCTGACTATGATTCTTTCGTGGAAACCGGAGACAAGTACGAGCAGGCTGCTATTATGATGGATGACATGCTTGAGAAGTTCTCGAACAAGGCAGACAACCTCAATACCATCATGGATCGCATGGCTGATTCCGTTGAGTCCATCACTGAGTCGGTTAAGCAGAGTACAGAGGCCATCGGTCTTTCCGCTACGAACTCTACTGAGATTGTTGGTGAAATCCAGGGTATCGATAGTGCGATGATTGAGAATAACAAGGTTACAGAGAGACTGAATCAGAGTACAAGTATTTTTGAGAATCTGTAATAAAAGTTAACATACAAGAAATGCTTCGCAGCATTTAAGGTGAATTTAAAAATATCGTTTGCTTCTTCATAAAGAAATATAGGTAAATAACTAATAAACCGGTAATCGCCTAATAAAATCAGGTGGTTACCGGTTTTCTACGCCATTCTTTTAGAATTTGTATGACTCGATTTTAATTCATCAGGCCGCTAGGTCGCATGCTATTCCTGATCATGCTCTGCCGTAAGCTGAGCGAAGTCTCAGGTGTGTATTCGGATTGTCGGCGCTTCTAAGGTGTGAGTCGATGCTTCTGTCAGAAGTTCTGGTCTCCTGGCTTGCAACCGAGGTGCTCATGAGATCACTTGAGAGGCTGTTTAGCATCTCGCGAAGAAGTGATCCCTGTCCGGTGTAGGAAGAGATGATGCTGTCTTCATCAGAAGTATCAAGAGATGCTACATCTGAGCTAAGCGATGAACTTATCGCATTTGCTGAGCTTCTATTGTTCGAGCCGGATGCCACTGATGGCACTATGCTCTGCAGGTCTTCTGACGAGTTATCAAGTAAACTCTTGTAGCCTGAGTAATTGCCGATTGCGGAAAGTGCTGTATCCGTGAGCGCGCTGAGTGCTGAATTGCCCTCACCATCCTCGGATCCGACAGCTAGATTAGAAAAGAGTCCCGATGTGAAATCCGCCTTATCTGTAAGGGAATTGTCGATAGAATCCTTCATCATCGCAGTGTAGAGGTAATTCTGGAGAATCAGGTTGCTTCTGGCTTCGCCCTCTGCTGTGCCGTCAGATGCGGCACCGGCGATACCTATCAGCCTATCCTCTGCCTCCTTCGAAAGGTCACTAACAATGGCCTCTGCAGAATCTTCGGAAGAAGCTGTCTGCCCGAGAAGATCCGACTTCATAACCATCCCAAGTATGCTTGAAAAAGAGTTGGCACTTGCAAGAGCACTTGTGGCATCAGCTGTATCAAGTGAGCTTCCGATGCTCGCCAATGCGGATGCGCTTCCAAGAGCCGAACTGCCTCCGAGCAGTCCTCCGGACATGGAATTAAGCGATGTCAGATTACTGTAATTTGAAACAATTGAAGATAGATAATCGTAGTCCATGACTCCCCCAAAAAACTTTTTTCAGTAGAAAAGTGACTTTTTACCAACAAGATTGCAGATTATCTGGCTTTCCCCAAAAACACAAGATATTGTGTTTGCCATGAATGTATTATACCACAAATATGGTTTTTGTGGTTGATGAAATTTTGGTTTTTTTAAAAAAATCGGAGACCAAATTAGTAAGCAGCCTCAACTGCCGCCTTGTCCACAACCACGATCGGTTCGGTCACTTCTTCACCCATGCTGTTGAAATAAGTTATCTCGGGGACGATGTCCTCGGCGGCGTACCAGGTCTCTGACATGAAGGTTTCCTTCTGAATTTTGGCCTGTTTTTCCAGGTCATAAATGAGTTTAAGGCAAGCAGGGCCCTGGAGTGGATTGCACTCAAAGTCTGCATTGATATTACCATCGAGTACATTTTTAAGTCCGTTCTTGCAGGCGTCGAAAGAAATTATTATCATGTCGCCGCCAACTCCGTAGCTGATACCGTGCTCGTCGAGGCTCTTCATGATCCCAAAGGCCATGTTGTCATTCTGGGCCACGATCACGTTGAACTCGCCCTTATATTCCTCGCAGAATTCATCCATGACGCGTTTTCCGCCCTCCTCGGTGAATTCGCCGTCCCGGGAGTCAATGATGTTCCAGGCCTCGTACTCGATATACTTGTGAAAACCGGCTGAGCGCCCGTTTTCCGCTGAAGAGCCCTCATTTCCCGTAACCTCTATAATATTTATCTCCTTGAGGCCTTTTTTTGCTGCATAGTTTTTAAGCCACTCGCCGGCGGCCAGGCCCTCATCTGTGAATTCAGACCCGAGCCAGGTGACGTATTTCTCGGAATCATCAATGGTTCTGTCGATTACAATCACCGGGATCCCGGCCTCTTCCGCTTTTGTAAGGACGTCTTCCCAGCCTGTGGAAACTATGGGATCAATGACGATGTAGTCAACTTTTTTGTCAACGAAGCCGGAAACGGCTTTTATCTGAACATCGGTGTCGTTGTCGCAGTCAATGAAGTCGAGCTTTATGCCATTTTCCTCAGAAAGTGCCTGTTTCACCGAATTGGTGGACGCTATTCGCCAATCGGATTCGTGACCAACTTGCGCGAAGCCAACTGTGATCTCGCTGCCAAGGAGCTTGTCTCCCCTTCCTTTAGGCGCTTTACAGCCTGAAATAAGGCACGCCATCGCAACAAAAAATATCAGAAACGCGATGCTTCTGCCTGTGAATGCGCCTGACTTTTTCAGTTTTTTGAAATAGCTCAGAAGTCTTCTGATCGGCGTACTTTTTCTCTTTTTTACATAGTCGCTGAATTGGACAACTTTTGCATCCATTTGTGTTTCCCCTCATGGCGTCTTTTCACAAACTCATATATATCTCAAAAAAATAAAGACGCTACCAATATTATGATAGCGCCTTATATATGCCAATACTATTTAATTTCTATTAAAAATTCCTCAAAATACTGCAAAGTCTGAGCGATTTGCATGTCTCGGTTTTTTATTACTTAACAGTAACCTTGGTGATGTGGGGGTTAACGCCCTGGTACCAGTAGAGGAAGCCCTCCATGTCAACCTTGTCGCCAACGTTAAGTGCCTCAACAGCCTTGTAAACGTCGGAGTCCTTGTCGCAAAGGTAGGACTCAACTGTGAAGGTGTAGGTATTTCCATCAGCAGATACGTTGAAGTAAAGGTCGTCGCCCTGAGAGCCTGATCCGTCATAGTTGTAAAGGAAAGCAACTTCGTTTCCATCAGCATCTTTGCTTGCTTCTACAGTCATGTCTGTGAAAGATACGAACTCGTTCTGGTGGTCGATGATAGAGTCGCTTGCAAGGTCAGCTGTTACATCTTCTGCCTCAGCAACAAAGCTTCCGTCCTCGATCTCGTAAGTTGCATCGATGATCTCAACTTCGCCTTCCCACTCTGTCTTGTAACCGGTAACCTTGATCTTGGTTCCCTGCTCAAGCTTAGCGTAGTCTTCCTCAGAGCAAGGCATGTTGTAAAGGAAGTATGCACCATCTTCAGCCTGTGTGTAGAAAGTAGCAACGCCTACGCCGTCTTTCTCCCACCAGCCCTGCTTAGCCTGTACATAGGTCTCAACTGTAACCTCTGCATCAAGATCAGCAGCAGCAAAATCATCATGGCTCATAACATCGCCTGTTGCAGCTTCTGCATCGTCTGCAGCTTCTGTGTCTTCTGCTGCGTCTGTTGCTTCTTCTGTTGTCTCTTCTGCTGTTTCTTCTGTTGCTTCTGTTGTCTCTTCTGCTGCTTCTTCTGTTGTCTCTTCTGCACTCTCTTCAGTCTCTGCTGTATCAGCTGCTTCTGTGCTCTCAGCCTCTGTAGCTGTCTCTGCGGGAGCTTCTGTCTTAGCCTGTCCGCATCCGATCATGCTTACAGCAAATGCAAGTGTTAATAATGTTGCGATAGTCTTCTTTTTCATAATTTTTTTTCCTCCTGTAATGGTCAGCTGCCGGGTTTGTGCTGTTATATGCGCACTTGGCTCACTGCCGTTATCTGTTATCGCCGACTATTATATCACTCTATTGGTGAAAAAACTATTCTTTCGAAATCTTGCCACTTTTCCTCGAATAGAAGAAGTACGCGCCGATCAGTACCCAGGCGCCAATCAATATCCTGATGAGCCACTTGGATTCCTCGGGAAGTTCGCCGAGGTCT
>NZ_FOBE01000037.1:15038-37021 GCF_900109475.1 Butyrivibrio sp. ob235 | reverse complement strand
AACATCATCACGAGTTGGGCCATGATCCTTTAGTAATTCTGAAAGTGTGCCGAGTTTACGGACAGTAGCAGTGGTGCTTTTTCCAGAATTATCAATAAAGGATTTGGAAATATAGAATGATTCTGAATTCTTGGACTTTGATATTGTAAGTTTCATGAATAGTATCCCCCAGCCCTTATTATACCACAAATCACTATATATCACTATATATTAAAAAATAAAATTTGACAAAAAAATACAGACCAGATGTGGTCTGCAACTATTTTTGATATGATTTAGGTGTCAAACTCCCGTTAATATTTCGAATTTCCACATTACCTGCGTCCAAAAGAACAGTAATATTTCCATAATCACCAGTATGCAAGGTTTTCTTTACCGGTATATAATTAGGTGTCTCTGTAAGACGATTACCTCCGGCAAGTTCATATTCGTCATAGGCCATCTCACCGGTAATATTATTCTTATACTCTGTATAAGTGAACCTAAGGACACGTGTAACAGTCTTATTATCAGCAGACATCTCATATTCAGGATTATTTGGATTTAATAAACTATATCCTTTATTTGCATACTTAAAATATGTATACTCCGTTTTATTTGTACTAGTATTTAATACTCCAACTCTTACGTTATAACTATTTTCTGTACCGGCAACAGCAATACCCTGGGCAACAGCATTGTTCCATGCAGCAAGGGTTGCCTTCTCATCCTTACGAGCAATTGGTATATCTTCGCTATTATCGCCTGTTACAGTTATTTTCTTGGTGTAAGTATCGATTACTGAAGGGTCGTCTCCCATATCATCATTTGTGTAATAATCCCGCCCCTGGGCTGCCTTAACACCAACCGGAGTCAGTAATGTAAAGGACAGTGCAACCGCGAGTGCAGCCGCACCAATTCTAGAGAGTTTCATCATATAAATTACCTCCACTCATAAAAAATTTTGTTTACGGTTTTTCGTAACCGAGGTTTCGTGACATTTTCCATTGTAACATCTTGAATTAATTAGTCAATTCGCTCAACCATGCATTTTCATGACATTTTATGAAGTTTATAAAATGTTTATAATTACGTTTATATGAAAAATTCAGTAATGACATAGCTTTTCAACTCGCCAATCATAATCATATAATAAGAGCACATTACAATAATTTATAATTATTATATTTATATGACTATTACATTGTTTACAATAAAAAAAGATGGTCACATTTAAGGCAAACATGACCATCTATAAACGCATATTTTCATTTCTTTACAGTCCCTGCATCATATCAATGATAATGCGGAGTTCGTTTAGAGTTACTGTCTCATCTCCTACCGTAAGTTCATCCTCCTCGTCGTATTTCTCTGAGAGGTAATCAAGGAACTCCCACATGTTCTCATAGCTGTCAGGATCTTCGATTATAAAAGTCTCACCGCTTACGGTGATTGTGCCATCGTCCGCAAGGTCCTTTCTGATGACCTCCATTATTTCTTCGGCGCGATCGGGTGAGATAGCATCCGGGATACCTGCCAGAGGTGTGTCCTCATCGCCAATGAATGTGGTTAAATCTCCTTCTGCTAAGATAGTCTCCGGAACATTCTGATCTTTCCAGGTGTTTCCGACTTTCTTGAAGGAAAATAGCACCTCAGCATCCTCACCGATCTCAGGATCGGGATCCAGCGTTATTCCGACATCCATATTTTTCTTGTTCATCCCCCAGCAGGCTGTAAGAGTAAGCACCGCCGTAAGGACAAGTAATCCACTTAAAATTCTCCTCATACCAGACTCCTTTTTGACTTTCCTTAGTATTAGTCTGTCCTTTAGACCTAAACCTATTGTAAAACACAAAAATAAAGCCACATTTATGCGAATGTTAATGGCTTCTTAAAAGTTTATAAAAAGAGTCTGAAGTTTGAATTTTTATTTAAAAATATTTGTTTTGATAATTAATATTCGAATTTGTGATACAATATAGAGGCAACAATTTTCCAAAGGAAAGGAGCGATTAGTATGAAATTAGTTTCAAAAATCAGAAGGGTTGTCTTTTCACCCCTCGCACTTATAATGGCAGCTGTCATCATATTGTCCGGTGTTCCGGTAAACCATGTAAGTGCAGCATCTTCCGTAACTGTTAAGCTCGGAAGCAACAAATCAGTAAGCCTTAAGAAGGGCACCAAGAAGCAGATCATTGCAAAGAAGGGCAGCAAGACTTTAGGCAAGAAGGCTGTTAAGTATTCTTCAAGCAAGAGTTCGGTAGCAAGCGTAAGTGCAACCGGACTTATCACAGCTAAGAAGGCCGGCACAGCTAAGATCACTGTTAAGAAGGGTTCAAAGAAGTCTGTTATCACAGTTAAGGTTACAAGTAAATCGGATGATGATGATGACGATGACGACGATGATGATGACGACAAGAAGATTACCGGCATCTATCTCACAGAATCCGAGATCAGACTTAAGGTTGGCTTCTCAAAAGAGCTTTCCTGCAAGACAGCTCCCAACAACAAAGTAACCAAGGCTAGCTGGGATGTTGAAGATGAGTCCGTTGCAGTTTATGAGAACGGCAAGGTTGTAGCTAAGAGCGTAGGCGAGACAATTATTTATGCTCGCGCATACGGCAAGGTAACTGCCTGCAAGGTTATCGTATACGAATAAAAATAACTGAATAAGATAAAGGCGCACCTAATCGGTGCGCATATGAAAAGCCGCCAAGCAAGGCGGCTTTTCTTTTTATATAGATGGGTTTGTCACTCGATATGATTTATCATAGATGCCAGATACCCGGCACCGAAGCCGTTATCAATATTGACTACGCTGACTCCGCTGGCGCAGGAATTGAGCATAGAAAGAAGCGCCGAAACTCCGTTAAAGGAAGCTCCGTATCCGACACTGGTTGGCACTCCGATCACAGGGCAGTCAGCAAGTCCGCCGATGACGCTTGCGAGGGCGCCTTCCATTCCTGCTATCGCGATGATGACTCTTGCACTCATGATTTCATCCATGTGACCAAGTAGTCTATGAAGTCCCGCAACACCCACGTCGTAGAGTCTTACAACTTCGTTTCCGTAAACCTCAGCAGTCTTAGCGGCTTCCTCTGCCACCGGGATATCGCTTGTGCCGCCGGTCGCAACCACAATCTTTCCCTTTCCGTCTTTTTCAGGAAGCTCTCCCACTATTCCGATATGGCTAAGAGGATCGTATTCAAAATCTTCTATATTAATCTTAAGAAGAGTCGCTGCCTCCTCCTTCATCCTTGTTATGAGGACGGTCTTTTGCCCATGCTCTCTTAATTTGTTCGTAATATCAAGCACCTGCTGCGGAGTTTTCCCGGCGCCGTATATTACCTCAGCTGCGCCTTGTCTTAAGCCCCTGTGAAAATCGGGCTTGGCGAACCCCATATCCTCGTAGGGAGCTTCTTTAAGTTCTAAAAGTGCTTCGTCAACTGAAGCCTCTCCTGATGCCACTTGCTGCAGAAGTTTTTCCATCTCTTTTTTATCCATTACTAATCTTTCCTCTCAAAATATTCCTAGTGTAGTAAAATGCCGGGAACAAAAATACGTCAGCAAGAATCCATGCCAGAGGACTGGCAAGGCAGATTCCCGTATATCCTATCACCGGTACAAGAAATAGTGATGCCGCTGCTCTTGCAATCATCTCGCACACTCCGGCAAGGATTGCCAGCATGCTGAATCCCATGCCCTGTATAAGGAATCTGACAACATTGACAAATACAAGTGGTATGTAGAACAGGCTGTTCCAGATAAGATATGTATGTGCGTAATCAAGAACGGCACTTTCACCCGCGCTCATAAACAGCATTGCAAAGTATCTTCCAAAGAAATACAAAACTCCGAAGGCGATAACCGAGTAAATGCAGCCGAGAATGCCTGCTGCCCACATACCTTTTGAAAGTCTGTCAATTTTTCCTGCACCCACGTTCTGACCGCCATAGGTCGACATCGTGGATCCCAACGCATCAAAGGGGCAACAGAAGAACATTCCCACCTTGCCCGCTGTGGTAACCGCTGCCACAATGTCAGCTCCCTGACTGTTGACCGCAACCTGCAGCAGCACACTTCCAATAGCTGTGATCGAGTACTGCAGTCCCATCGGAATTCCCATGTTGAAAAGCTTGAAAACGTGGTGCCTCTCCAGTGTAAGGTCGCGCTTTGTAATATGAAGAATGTCCACACTTTTCACAATAAAAACAAGACACATAATCCCCGAGATAAGCTGGGATAAAACTGTAGCCAGCGCCGCCCCTGTCACACCAAGTCCGAAAACTATTATAAATAGAAGATCCAACCCTATGTTGATAAAGGATGCAATTACCAGAAACATAACCGGATGCTTGCTATCCCCGACTGCTCTGAGTACGCCCGAGAGCAGATTGTACATATATATAACCGGTATCCCGATGAATATCACGACTATATAGCCATAGGCGTGCTCCATTACTTCTTCAGGCGTATTCATGAGAATGAGTATCTTTTTACAGAAAATGGTTGAAAGGAAAGTCATTATCACCGCCAATATGGAGCATAGGACGATGGCATTTCCCAGATATCTTTTCAGGCCGTTAAAATCCCTAGCTCCGAAGGTCTGCGCTATCGGTATGGAAAATCCTGCAGATACTCCCATGCAGAAACCTATGATCATGAAGTTGATGGAACCGGTGCTGCCCACGCCGGCAAGGGCGTATTTTCCCAGGAACTTACCTACAATCATGGTATCCACCACATTGTAGAACTGCTGAAAAAGCATTCCCATAAGCATGGGCACGGCAAATCCCAGAATAAGCTTCATGGGAGATCCGTTTGTTAAATCTTTTGTAGCTGCTTTTTGCATATTATGACCTCGTTCATAGGTTAAGAATTTCGTTCATGCTTCCGGTTCTGTAGCCCTGAAGATCGAGAGATACATAGGAGAAACCTAGCGCCTTTATTTTTTGGAAGATTGTCTGCCTGGTCTCATCCTCAAGAAGCTTTTTGATCTCGCCTTCCGGCACTTCTATCCTCGCCATGTCGCCGTGAACTCTGCATCTTGCCTGTGAAAAGCCGCTTCCAAAAAGTATCTCCTCGGCTGCACCTGCCATCTTTATCTTTTCTTCGGTTATCTCCTCGCCGTAGACAAATCTTGTGGCAAGACAGGCAAAGGATGGTTTCGACCAGGTGGGAAGTCCAAGTCTCTTGGAGAGAATTCTTATCTCTTCTTTTGTAAGTCCCGCCTCTTTCAGCGGACTCTTGACTTTCAGTTCTTCTATTGCTCTCATCCCCGGCCTGTAGTCTGTCGTATCATCAGCATTTGAGCCTTCAGCAATAGTAGTTATTCCAAGCCTTTTTGCCTCTTCTATAATTGATGAGAAAATCACCTTCTTACAAAGGTAACATCTATCCGGAGGGTTATTCGCAAAGCCCTCTATTTTCATCTGGTCAACACTGACTATCACCTGTTTAATGTCATTTTTCTCGCAGAAATCCTCCGACTCCTTGTGCTCTCTTTCAGGGAAGGAAATGGATTTTGCAGTGATGGCAACAACATTGTTTTCAGGTGTCTTGCTTGCTGTTTTAGCTTGAAGGACGTCCGCCGCCACCTTAAGAAGAAATGTGGAATCCACACCTCCCGAAAATGCCACTGCCAGAGTGTTGTAGCTATGGATGATATCTTTTAGTTTTTGGTATTTCTGATCTATATTTTCCATGTTGGTCTCTTTATGTCCGCACAAATTCGATTGAGCTCAATAATATGTTATTAAGCAATTATCTCATACTGAAGACACCTACGAAAGTGACTTTGGGAATTCTTTATAAAGATATTAGTTTTTTTGACGTAATTTCGATAACCATAAATCTAATCTCTCATTTTTCTATTTTAGACTTACGTTTTGAAGCTTGTTTACAAGATAATGTCAACATTCTATCTTCATAACGATCATATATTGGATTCAGAGGCCTTTTTTCACAAATTTCATTCTTAATATTGATAATTGGTAAATCCATTTTATCAAAATTGAAAAATTGACTTACGTCTTTATAAGATATTCTAAATAACGAGCAAAAATATAGTCAAAATACGTTCGCAGCAAAAATCCCAACCACTAAAGCAAATCAATAAACCAAAAATCATGTTTTAAGACAAGAATAATGCTCTAAAGCAAGAAACAATGCCTTAAAACAAAAATAATGCCCTATGACAACTCAAAACTGTCATAGAGCATTTTTTTATTCAATCTTCTCTCTTATTGCCCCAGAAGAAAAGAGCAATCGTACCGGGGCCGGTGTGGCTTCCAATAGTGGTGCCGATGTCATAGACCTCAATTCGTCCCTTCACTCCGGGGATCAGGGCCTCGACTTCCTTTATGAGCTGATCGGCATCGCCTCTGCAAGCGGACTGTGAAATATAGCACTTGCCGTTATACTTGTCGCCATACTGGGCATTCTCAAGCATCTTCTTTGCACAAGCTCTGATAACTGCGGGCTTTCCGCGAAGCTTCTGTCTGGCGATAAGGCGTCCCTGATTATCCACGTTGAGAAGCGGACAAATCTTTAGCGCACCGCCAAACCAGCCTGCTGCCTTTGAAACACGGCCGCCCCTTACAAGATATGTAAGGTCGGTTGTGAAGAACCAGTGGTTAAGCTCAAGCCTGTGCTCAAGTACCCAGTTCTTAAGCTCGTCTATGGTCATTCCGGCGTCGCGCTTATCAGCGATAGTATCCATTAAAAGTCCATAGCCTGATGATGCTGCCAGGGAATCTATGATGTATATCTTCCTCTCAGGATATTTCTCTCTGAGCTCATCAGCTGCAATATTAGCTGAATTAATGGTTCCGGATATTCCGGAGCTGAGTGTCAGATGAATGATATCCTTACCTTCCTCAAGGAATGGCGTAAAGTGACTAATATATTCGTCAACATTTATCTGGGATGTTTTAGTCATCGCTCCCTTTGCCATAGCGTTATAAAAATCCTCTATAGGAAACTCACCATCATCCAGGTATGGTTTGCCGTCAATTTCAAAATGAAATTTGGCAACTTCTAAATCCCTCTTTTTAAAGTGATCAAGAGTAAGATCGGCTGTTGAACAACAGCTGATAACGTAATCAGCCATAATATTCCTCCCTTATAAAACTACTAAAAAGTAACATATAAGAAGAAATTATTCAAGGAAACGATTTTGGGAAGGCTAGTTTATTCTACCCTCGCGAAGACGTAGAGGCGGGCGTCACCGGTTCTGAACATGCGGGTGTCCTCGCCGTAGCCGGTTCCGCCGTAGTCGGGATTGAGGCGGACTCCGCAGGAGTTCAGCATGCTTCCTGTCGCAACGGCTTCGTCCTTCTCGCCGTTCATCTTGTAATGTCTTGCAATTATGCCGTGGATGATTCCGTCCTGTTTTACATGAATGGGAGCCATAGTATTTATGAGGCTTCCGAAAGCCTTGATGTTGACGCTGACCTGTCTGTTTGCAACCTCATAAACCGCATCCTCATCAAGTCCCATGGTCTTAAGTGCCAGATAATCATTGTTGGGTCTTGACTCTTTCTGGAAAATCAAAGCAACCGCTGCCGACTTGTCCTTAGAAACCACCATGAAGCGGTATTTATCAAGTCTGTAGAAGTCTCCGAACTGGAAGACCTTTCTCCACTTTTTATAGAACTCAACCTGATCTGCCACCTGCTTTCTCTGCTGCTCGGAGAGTTCTCCGAGATTCAGCTCATAGCCAAAGCACCCGAAAGCAGCCACCGAGAATCTGGTCTCAAGCGGCACGGTGTGAAGTGTCTGGTGATTGGGAACAGCGGACACATGCGCACCCTGCGTATTTGCGGGATAGCCGTAGCTGTAGCCTCTCTGAATGTCCATGCGGCATTCTGCATCGGTATCATCACTTGCCCATATCTGAGGGAAAAAGCTGAGGATACCAAGGTCAAACCTGTTGCCGCCTGCTGAGCAGCCTTCAAAAAGGATCTCGGGGAACTTCTTAGTAAGTGTTCCCATAATCCTGTAAAGCCCGATGTAATATCTATGCTGGAACTCCTTCATTCTCTCAGCCGGAAGTTCAAGTGAGAATCTATCCGAGAAGATTCTGTTCATATCCCACTTAATATAGGAAATGTTAGCTGAGGAGAACACCTTTGACAGAGCATCGATGATATAGTCCTGTACATCGGTTCTGGTGAGATCCAGTATCATCTGCGTTCTTCCAACTGAGTGAGATCTTCCGGGAATTCTTACCGCCCACTCGGGATGCGCTCTGAAAAGATCTGAGTCCTCATTCACCATCTCAGGCTCAACCCAGAGTCCGAATTTCATGCCCATCGCATTTATCTTTTCAGCAAGACCGCCGAGCCCGTCCGGGAGCTTCTTGGTGTTAACTATCCAGTCGCCAAGTCCTGCATGATCGTCGTTTCTTTTACCGAACCATCCGTCATCCAGGACGAACAGCTCTATTCCTGCCTTTGAAGCTTCCTTTGCAATTTTAAGAAGACTGTTCTGGTTAAAATTGAAATAGGTAGCTTCCCAGTTATTAATAAGGATTGGTCTCTCCTTATCACGCCAAACTCCGCGCACGATGTGCTTTCTTACAAAGTCGTGCATGCTGCGGCTCATTCCGCCAAAGCCTCTGCCGGAATAGGTCATGACAGCTTCCGGTGCCTCGAACTTCTCGCCTGCTTCCAGTAGCCACTCAAAGCCTGTGGGCTGAATTCCGCTAACAAACCTTGAAAGGAAGGTCCCGTTTGAAGAAAGAGAGCTATAGTGATTGCCGCTGTATACCAGGTTAAATCCGTAGCAGTCACCTGCTGTCTCGGTAGTATCGGGCATGCTTACCATTGTAAAAGGATTGCTTCTGCTTCCGGATTCACCGGCAGCGAGTTCCTCGCTAACAACTTTTCCCGCATTGCAGACGGAGACTGTCTGTCCCATCTCATCTGCCCAGCGTCCGTGGAAGCTTGTCAGCTGATATCCGCTTTGCTGAAAATCAATCTGAATGGAAAGAAGGCGGTCCACCTTCACTCTCGCATCGCCGTCATTTATCAGAACTGCGCTTCTTGTGATGGTATCGCACTCGGGATAAACCTTGTAGATCATCTTAAGTCTGATATCGTAGCCGGTGTCCTTAAGAGTAATCGTAAGCTGCTGCGCGTGATCCTTCTCCCATGGAGCTGCCTTATCCTCTTCGCCCGCACTTTCAGCGCCTTTTCCAAGGTCATCATAAGAACTCGGCAGTGTCTCAAGACTGCCAAGTTCATCGGATATCTCCGCACTTTCGAATAAAAAGTCGCAGGTTGAGGAACCGTCCGCAAAGGTCAGCTCCACCAAGGGTTCTCTGATGTCACCCTTACCGAAGCCCGACATCTCAAGCGGCATAACCTCGAGGCAGAGAGGATAGCTCTCCTTCGAGTAAACAACCATGTTTCCGCCCTCGTTTTTGTGCTTAATCTCAAGAACTTTTGCCATGTCTGACAAAAGTCCTTCCTCTGCGCTCTCGTTTTTCATAAACTTCTCATACTGCATATCAGAGATGAGCGAAGCGCCATAATGTATGTGTTCTATATGCCCCGAAGGCAGCACCTGCATAAAGTAGCTGCTGCCTTTCGTCTGTAGTAAAAATATGTTGCCATTTCTTAAAATCATCTTACGCAAATTCCTCTCATTATTATGTCTATCATTACTTTAAGGGCGTCATCGTAGCTTGTGTTGCCCTCAATAAGCACGTTCGAGCTGAGGAACCTCTCAATTGAGGCCTCTGTCATCGCTTTAATTACGGGAATCGGCAGCGGTCTGATAACGCCTTCGCGGATTCCTTTTTCAATAAGCATGATGGTATCTTCCCAGTCATTCTCAAGTCTGTTCTGAACCTTCACATAAATCTTAGGGTACTTTTCTTTAAGTGTAAATACCATGCGAAAATCGACATCCCTGTACTTGTCAGGCATGCAGATCATTATCTTCTCAATCTGTTCAATGGTGGAAAGAGACTTGTCGGCAAGAACCTCCGCCTCCTTCTCCTTAATATTATCAAAACAGTAGTCTACAAGTGAATCGAATATTTTTTCCTTGTCATCAAATTCCTTGTAGATTGTCTTCTTACTCATGTGGAGATCGCTGGCAACGTCGTCCATTGTGAATTTTGAGCCCTTTTTCTTGAACTCCGAAAGAACAGCCTCAAGTATCTTAATTTTTGTGTCGTTCATAATCCCTCCTGCGCTAATTCAGCTTATTTGTCCCGTCAAAAAATTCCTCTATTGATTTAAGCAGTTCATTCTTTGGCATATTTTTAAGAAGATATCCATTGGGCTTTAGCCCTACCACCTTCATCACGCTCTCCCTGTCTCCCTTGCCGGTAAGGAAAATGATCGGCGTATCGTATAGTCTCTCATCACTTCTTATCATCTCAAGAACCAGCGGTCCGGGTGTCACAGGCATCTCGTAATCCAAAAGAATCAGGTCCGGCATGTTCGTCGCAAGGTAAGTAATTGCCTGGGTTCCGGAACTTACTATCGTAACTCTGTATTTTTCCTCAAGCCAGTTCTTTGCAAGCTTTAGAAACGTCGGATCATCGTCGACCAAAAGGATATTCCGCCTCTTTGCCATCTCATTGTTCAGCTTACAGAGATCGCGCATTCTCTCCGAAACCAGCTTCATGTCAACCGGTCTGTCGAACTTCTCCGCTATGGAGTCTGCAGTCAGGGTAGCGCCTACAACCTCATACTCTGCTTCATCTCCGATCATGCACAGAATCTTGTTTTTCTCAAGGCAGATATCTCGAAGATATATGAGAACATCCGGAATCTCATCGACAAATCCCCCCAGATAGAACAGGAAAACATCCGGCCCGTCTCTGTATTTATCGAGTTCATCCACAACCGGCTCACATTTTACAACCTCCAGCCCCGCGTCTTTAAGATTCTTCGACAGGGCATCTATCATAAAAGTTGAGCCGCTACTTATAAGAAGAATTCTGTTATCCATATCTTCCTCCGTTTTCAAGTAGCCTACGAATCAATTACCTATTTATACGCATTTAAAGAAGTCTATTTATCTCATCCCAATCCGCATTTGCAACAGCTTTCTGCAATGCTGTGAAAAACTCCTTATGCTCTTTGGGAACTCGATAACCTTTTACAGTTTCCATTATATAATTAATACTGTCATAGTCAAAGGTTCCTGCGATTTCTTTTAAAGTATTTTTTAATTCCGTAACGGCATCTTCTTCCATAAGCGGAAGGTCGTCCGAAGAATTGTCCTCCGCTTCCTCATCGCCTGCAAAAAAGGCTTCCCGAAGTTCCCGGTACATCTTAAGAAGCTCCGGTGTGTCCCTTTTTATCCTGTCAATATCCACGGCATCGCCTGCTGCCTCTAGAGCCTCAGCCAGCGCCGAGAGCTTTTCTGCTCCGATAATTCGCGCTGAGCTCTTAAGGGCATGAACCTTGATGGTGTAGTTTTTAATGTCCTCATCTTCAAGAAATTGCTCTATCGCTTCGCAGTTTCTATCAATAGAGTCCTTGAAGGTTTGGGCCGCCTGCACGAAGTTCTCCGCAGAACCGCAGTTTTTCATTCCGGTCTTTACATCGATAGGAGCATCCTTAATCCACTTGGGAAGTTCCGCCTTTTCCTTTGCCTCTTCCTCTTTTTTGTTATCATCAAAGGCTCTCTCTATAAGGTTGACTTTTTCCGGCGGAAGATATTTTATAAGGAGCGCATCCAGCTTTTCAGACATGATGGGTTTTGTGATATAGTCATCAAAACCTGCCTCAATGTATTTCTCTCTGGCGCCTGAAACCGCATTGGCCGTAAGACTTATTGCAGTTGTGAGCAGGTTGGGATTTGTTGCTTCATTCTTAAGTTTCTGCAAGGTCTCAATGCCATCCATTATTGGCATTCTGTGGTCAAGAAAAATTATGTCATATTTGGTGAGCCTCGTCTTTTCAAGGCATTCCTCGCCGCTCTCTGCCTTGTCGATCTGCATCTTCGTCTTCTTAAGGAGACCTTCAAATACCGTAAGGTTCATGGAAGTATCGTCCACCACAAGAACCTTTGCCAAAGGCGCCGTGAATTTCTCATGATATACTTTCTTTTCAATTACAGCTCGCTTGTAGGCTTCGACGTAGTCACCTATAGGTTCATCATTTACAATTTTCTGTTTTATTTCGAAGGAGAACTCGGAGCCTTCTCCGTATACGCTCTTTACATTGAGCTTACTGTCCATGAGTGTCAGGATTTTTTGTGTTATATTAAGCCCGAGTCCTGTGCCTTCTATGGTCCTGTTCCTTGCTTCATCTACTCTCCGGAATGCCTCGGAGAGTCGTCCCAGGTCTTCCTCCTTGATGCCTATCCCGGTATCTTTGACTTTGACGATCAGCTTGATTTCATCCTGTGATATCCTTTCATGTTCCACGATCAGAGAGATTGTTCCTTCTTCCGTATATTTAACGGCGTTGGTCAGTATATTGGTAATAACCTGTTTTATTCGTATTTCATCACCAAACAAAAGGTTCGGAATATTACTGTCTATCTCTGCTTTAAGCTCAAGTCCCTTCGTATCCATCCTTGGAATTATCATGTGAACAAGATCATTTACCAAAGATGAAAAATCGTAGTCCACGGGTACAATATCCATTTTCCCCGCTTCAATTTTTGAAAAATCGAGAACATCATTTATAAGTCCAAGGAGCGTATTGCCTGCTGTTTTAATATCCTGGGCATACTCCGTTATCTTAGGATCCGTGCTTTCCCGCAGAATCATCTCATCCAAACCGAGCACAGCATTTATCGGAGTCCTTATCTCATGTGACATATTTGATAAGAAGTTGGATTTTGCTTCATTAGCAGCTTCCGCCTCCTCTACAGCTTCGACCAGTTCACCCGTGATAGTACTAAGAAAATGTGAAAGTCTCTCTGAAAGCGGAATGATTCCAGATTTATGTGAATGCTCAATCTTATCGCCGAGACTAAACTCATAGATATCGTCCTCCCCGATTCCTTCACGCATTCCTATTGCAATAAGTGCGCTGTTAAGTATACCTCCCTGCCCGTTGTATCGGTAAATTTCACCCATTCCAAGGCATAATGAAACCTCTTCATAACGTCCTTTTGAATAATAATCTATCTCATAATGGAATTCTTCCTGGAAGAAATTCAACCTGTTTCCGCATATTATCAGACTTAGATATTCAGGCTCAAACAGCCTCATTCTCTCGGCACCGTTTCTGGTGCCCTCAAGTACTTTCTGATGTTCTCCGAAGGAAAAGCGCACCTTTTCATCATTTCTAAGATCGCCCTCAAGAAACAGCTCTCCGTTATCTTTGACTCCCATCGGAGTTCTTCCCATAATAAATCCGTCTCTTTCGACTACAAGGGGAAACTCTCCGATATTCATAATAAATGACTCATTACCCCTTACGCCAAAGTATTTATTATAAACATCTATGGGCTTTTCTCCATCCAGACGGTTTAATATTATGGTTCCCTCATCTGCATCAGTCGTTACCTGCACGTCCATATACCTTCCGATAGGTGCCCAGCCGAAAAGATAATCCACATAAGTGTATAAATCCTCGCCGTAATAGACTGCGATGGAAACACCTTTTCCGAATTGTTCATTCGAAATTACAAATACATCCTCTTTGCTCCAAATGTAAAACAGTTCCTTCCTGTTAGCACCTGCTACAGCGCCGTAAATCGGAATATGCTCAAGACCCTTTGACAATTCATTCACCAGAATAGGTGACGGCGCACTTCTTCCGCCCAAAAATATCTCTATGCCTTTGACAGAATCAATTTTCTGTATCTCTTCTCTGATCTTCACGGCAAAATCATGTGCCTCAGACAGAATTTCGGAATCAGCATTTGCTCCCACGAAATTACTAAAAACACGCACCCCGGCGTGCTGCATAAGAGTAAATGAAAGTATGACGCCTTTTTCAATGTGATAAAATAGCGCCACCGTGGCAAAGGAAGACATCCCTGTAATCTCAAATTCAGGAAATTCCAGCCTTAAAAGAGATAATATTTCCGACAACTCTTCTTCCGGTATATCTCCAACTCTGGCCTCGATTATTCCGCATTTATAATCATGAGAATCAAACTCCACTTTGAGGAAAGGGAGTTTTGATTTAAGATCATCAAGGTCTTTTATAATCACACTCTTTTGGAACATAGGCTTACCTCACAGAAAGAATATCTGCTATTATTCGATCATCTCAGCCAGCTTGTCTCTTTGTTCAATAACTGTGGTTATCAATTCTGTGTAGTCAATATCTTCGCCGGCACGAAGGAGCTCGGTCATCTCACTTGCAGGCTCATAGATAGGAGTAAGTGCAAGGTTTCCCAGTACCCCCTTAAGGGCATGAGCTGCCTCGAAAGCTGCCGGTATGTCCTTTTTTTCAAGAAGCTCCTGAAGCTCCTCGTAGCGTTCACGCTCCAGTGCTTCAGGGATGAGATCAAGATAAAACTCCTCATCGTCAAGGCATCTTGCAAGTCCTTCCTTTGTGTCGGCTCCAAACTCGTTAAGTATGTCAATTGTTAGCATTTTATACCTCCTATTACCCCTCATCCGTCAGCTGCGCTGACACCTTCCCCCCTAGGGGAAGGCATATAATTGGTCCATCCCCCAAGGGGAAGGCTTTTTAGGCCAGTGCTTCTTCAACTTCGCGTGCCAGTTCCTCGTTTTCCTTCTCGATCAGTTTTTCGAATTCAGGTCCTGCGCAGGGCATCGAGAAGTAGAAGCCCTGGATTACATCGCAGCCTGCTTTTTTCAAAAGGTCGTATTGTTCCCTGGTCTCGACGCCCTCGGCGACAACCTTGACCTTGAGGGATCTTGCTACGTCCATCATAAGCTCCACCATCTTCATGTCCTTGTTGCCCTCATGGATGTTTTTGACAAACTGCATGTCGAGCTTCAGAATGTCGATAGGAAGCGAAGTAATCATGTTTAGTGAAGAATAACCTGTTCCGAAGTCGTCCATTTCGATGGCGAAACCTCTATCGCGAAGTCCCTTCACAACCTTTATGATCTGATCCGAGTTCTCGGTGTAGGCCGACTCTGTTATCTCGAGGTTCAGCATTCCCGGGGATATCCAGTTGTTCTGGACCACGGTAAAAATCTCTTCCTCAAGGTCCGGCGCTCCGATATCAACTCTGGATACATTTACGGATACCGGAATCTTGAGATCGTACTTGACCATCCACTCACCGATCTGTTTTGAAACCTCATCCCAAACATAGTGATCAAGTTTGTGAATTAGTCCGTTTTCCTCAAAAAGCGGAATGAATTTGTCAGGTCTAAGAAGCCCCAGTTCCGGATGCTCCCATCGTACCAGAGCCTCTGCGCTGTACAGGGAATCTCTCTCTCCCTGTATTGCATACTTTGGCTGATAGTAAATCTTGAACTGTCCTTCTTCGATCCCGGCCTCCATATCGTTAATGAGACGCTCATTCAGTGTCTCCTTTTCATTCATTTCCTCGTCATAAACCGCAAGCTTCTCGTTATAACTACCGCGTATGCTGTTGCAGGCTACTCTCGCTCTGTCAAAGCGGTGTTCAACGGACAGATCTCTGTTTACTTTTTTATAAACTCCCATCCTGAGGTAAACTCTGGAGTTATTGAGCAGGTCCTGAAGTCCCTCCTCTATTTTGCCTAGGAGTTTGGTCGGATCCGATCCGCTCGGAAGATAGAGCATGAATTCATCAGCTCCGCCTCTTCCTGCTATTCCACCCTTTTCCTCTGAGATGCGCTTTGCACTGTCCGCAATTTTTATAAGGACGTCGTCGCCCGCGCGCCTTCCCTGTAGTTCGTTTATCAGGTGGAATCTGTTGATATTAAGGACTATGGCGTCCATGTCGTGATTGTTATAATGCAAATCTCTGAAATGGGAATATTCCATGAAAAAGTCATGGGTAAGAAGCCCCGTCAGTGAGTCATTCTGGGTCGCATGAATAAGACCTCTGCCCTCTTTGAATTCGATGGCTCTGTCGATTCTGGCCTTTATGACCGCAGGATGATCATAGGGCTTTGTTATGAAATCAGCGGCTCCAAGCTGGAAACATTTGACTTCGGCTTCCTTTTCGGAAGTGCATACTATCACCGGGATGAGCTTTAATACTTTGTCCTCCCGCATAAATTCAAGCACTTCGAAGCCGTCCATATCGGGCATCATAAGGTCGAGCAGCACAAGCGAAAGGGTATCGCTGTTATCCCTTATAAGCTCAATTGCTTCGACGCCATCCCTGGCAAAAATGCCCTCATAATCTTTTTTGATTATGTTTTCAAGGATTTTCCGATTTATCGGTTCATCCTCAACAATGAGTATTTTTCTTTTTACATCAAGTCCACTATCCATAGTGTTTCCCCCGAACTGCACACATATTACCGATAACACTATTCTACCATGATATAGTTTCCAAGTAATTTAACTCCCTGTGAAATAAATATAAATTTTTGGGAAAGAGTACGCCCGTTCAAAAATATATGTGTGATTTTTATCTCGTTGCTTACGCATAATCGATAAAAATCACACATATATTTTTTTCGGGCTTATTTTTTCCAAGAATTATCATTTAATCCCCCGTTTTCTGACAAAGAATAGGTAATACGCAAGGAACAGTAGAGATGTGGCGCACCAGGTTACGCGGTAGCTCATTTCTATCATTTCCACGGTTCGGTTCATGGGGAAAACTACCAGAATCCAGAGTACGCGGAGTATGCAGATTCCGCACAGGGTGATGATCATCGGAACGAAGGCATCTCCCATTCCCCTAAGGACTCCAGCAAATATCTCAACAAAGATATAGGTTATGTAGAACGGAGCGAGGTAGAGAATCATCTGGACTCCGATATTTATTACGTTTTGATTCACCACAAATATCTTAAGAAGGACATCTCCGAATATACAAAAGAAAGCACTCATCGGAACCGTGATGATTGCTGCTATTGCCAATGCCTGTCTGGTGCTCTTTCTCACTCTGTCGTATTTTCCCGCACCGTAGTTCTGGCCCGCAAAGGTGGTAGCCACTGTTCCGAGCGATCCGATGGTCATCCAGAAAAGTACGTCAATCTTCCCGTAGGCCGCCCACGCTGAGGCCACATCTTTTCCCAGACTGTTGATGGACACCTGGATAAGAGTATTTGACAGTGTGTAGGTTGTAGTCTGAAATCCGGCTGGTATTCCGATTTTTATGATCTTTGATAACATAGGAAAATCGAAGCGGATTTTCCTGATATCAAGCCTGTAACTGTCGCTGCTTTCAGCAAGGAGAATGAGCACAATTGCAGCGCTTATAAACTGGCTGAGTATGGTTGCAACCGCAACACCGGACACTCCGTAGACGTCTCCTCTTCTGCCAAGTCCGAGAACGATCACGAAGAGCACATCGAGAATGATGTTCATAATGCAGCTTATTACCAGGACGATCAGAGGTCGTCTGGAATCCCCGACTGCTCTTAGTATTCCGGCGCCCATGTTGTAGACAAGGTTCGGAATCATTCCGAGAAAGAAGATTCTAAGATACATCGTGGCTGCTTCCGCCTGCTCTACCGGCGTATCCATCGCGCTGATGATCCACGGTGATATAGCCACGCCTATTATGGTGAAGATTGCACCACCTGCAATAGAGAGGGCAATCGCGGTGTGGACCGCTTTTTCTATCTCTTCGCGCTTACCTGCGCCGTAAAACTGGGAGATTACAACAGTCGCTCCGGAGGCCAGCCCAAGGAAAAAGCCAAGAAAAAGATTGACCACCATCGCTGCGGATCCGCCGACCGCACCAAGCGCATCGCTTCCCACAGTTCTTCCGACAATGATCGCATCCACAGTATTATAAAGTTGTTGAAAAAAGGCTCCAAGAAGAAGTGCAAAAAAGAAAGACAGCATGTTCTTCCATATAGAGCCTGATGTGATATTTTTATTTTTCATAGCCATAGTATACTAACACTTTATGCTGCCGAATGCATCAAAAAATATAAAGAAACAGACTCAAATATATATACAGTCTTCGAGAAGAAAAGGCTGTATATGCTATTTGAGTCCGTTATATTAATTCATCCTTAGTCCACTATTTTATATAGATATTCTGTATTGTAGGTTAGAACATAGAGGTATTCCTCTTGTACTATAAAGTAATATGGCGCTGATTTTACTTTGATTTTCTTTTGCACTTTGCCGTTATTCCTGTTCAGGATATAGATATAATCCGGCTCGTCGGTAAAGCCGTAGCCACAAACTATGCTGTCACCCAGAATCACGAAATTATAGGATCCGCAAACCTGATCGTCACTTCTCCAGAGTGTCTCACCTGAAACAGTATCAATAGCGACGATGTAGGATTTGTGCGGGTTGGCTGACGCATAGGTTCTGTGCCCGAGCGAAACGTAAAGTATGTTGTCTTTTACCAGCGCATATTGAATAGACGGCTCCGTAAAATCAGCAAACATCCCTTCTCCCTGATCGGGAGGGCTGATGAATTCATCAAAGTAATAATTGCCGTTTAGTGTCGAGGTCGACTCGTCAAATACCGTGAGCGACATCTCGCCGCCTTCCGCATTGTTTACTACGCTGTACTTGTATGTTCCATCAGAATACGGAAAACTCTCGGGGAGCGGTATTCCGGTATCCTTGGACCACTCATTCTCATTAAGCCAGTCTGTGGTATTTGTTTTTACCTCGCTAAGTTCAATCGAAGGTTCTCCCGCATTGGTGCTGATTCCATCCGCTGTCCACGCGCTCCAGCCGGGGTTCTTTACAACTGCGTGATACCACCAGTCCTCGCCGTAGCCTTCCTCTTCACCCTCTGCGCTGCTGTCGTTATCTGCATTTTCGATATAGGGCTCAGCATCGATTGTTTCTATCTCAGCTTCCTTCAGTTCCATAGCAATCCTTGTAATATCAGGGATTTCTCCATCCTTATAATTATCATAGGTGTCTGTGAAAACATCCGGATAATCAGCGAACTTGATATAAGCTGCACGCGCGCCTGCCGCATAAGTTCCCATAGCATAGTCTTCAAAATTTATCTGTATGCCATCGAAGCCAAGTGTCCACGCAAGAGCTCTCGCATTGTCCTTTAGTCTGTCGGGAATTCCGTTAACCAGGTTTTCCCTGTCCCCGGGACAGTCTTTAAAATATTCTTGCAAGTCATCATTTTGTTTTTCAATCTCAGTTGCGATGATTTCCGGAAGATCATCTGTATTCTTAACTACGTCAGAAAAAGCAATCTCTTTTCCTGTGACCGGATCATAGTTGTAGTTCGTATAATCCGCGTATCCGTGGGCGCCCGCAAGAAATGTGTAGTTTTCTACAACAAAAGAAAATACCCTTCCGTCTGCCCTGATGGGATAGAGATTATGAACAAACTCGTACGGCAGTCCCCAGCCGCTTTCAAAAATCCCATCTATTTCCGGAGCGCTTTTTGTGAGATTCTCTTCGATATCTTTCTTGCCGTCTTCGCCGAATTTCTCAAGTATTTTGATAAGCTCCGGGAACTTATCCTCCACGCTTCTTTCGAGTTCGATGGTGTAATAATTTCCGGTGCCATACTCGGTAGTGTCCTTCATGAGTGCAATCGGATGGCTCTTATACATACAGTCAATCGGATTATCAAGGTCGGCTTCTGTGAAAGATGATTTTGGTTCTTCAGTAGCTGGTACATCTCCGGGGTCAACATCGTTGGTATCTTCGTTGTTGCCATTGTTGCCGCTATCCCTGTTGTCACCGCTGCCACTTTCGTCGGTGCCATTGTTATCGCCGCTATCACTATTATTGTCGCTGTTTTTATCGGTCGCGCCATTATTATCTCCGCTGCCTTCCGCTGATCCGTCTCCGGTATCAGCCTGCGTCCCGGCTTTAAGTCCTCCGGCATTCTGTCCGGCATCTCCCGCGCCTGAAGAATTTGCATCACCTTTTCCGCATCCGGCTGTCACCACCAGCGCAGCTGCCATGGTAATTGCCAGCATTTTTCTTAGTTCTAATAAAGCTCTCTTTCGCATATCCCCCTCCGAATGTGAATGATTGCATTACTTTGAATGATTGCATTACTTTTTCCCGGTTAGTATTCTGTCATTTTAGAATCAATATTCTGCCATATCAGGATTAAGGGCGTTCATGTAAATCCCGCCAAAATCAGAATCCTGCCAGGTATCCCCGCCTGTATCCCAGGCATCTATGAAGGTACCGGTATTCTCATCATAGGTTACATTTTTATATGTAACATCTATTGTGCCGGCCAGTTCTTCTTCCTTGGAATAGTTGACGTTAACTATACCGTTTTTCCTATAGAGGATATTATCAACCTGATAGCCTTCCTTCTCTATCTCCAAGGCCAGGTCAAATCCAACTATCTTCTCGAGTTCCTTTGCAGTTATCTCTTTTCCTCCATACTCCATGAAGTCCTTCTTGTCACTGTCATAGTAGAAATAGTAGGGCTTCCAGGTATGTCCAGTCCACTCGCTGGAGTCCTCTTCGCCTTCGGTATAAGTGCAGAATCCATCATAGGTGCTAAAGGACATCTGAATGTTCTGAAGATCTGTCGCAGAATTGATGTCGCCAAACCTTGAAATATTGGACTCCTTCAGTCCTGACTCATCAATGTAATAAACATAAGACACCTCAGCCGTAACATAAGCTTCATTAAAGATGATGAATTTCCTGCTCCCGGCATCAACAACTCTGAAAACATTGCCATTTGTCATGGTAAGGGTTCCATCGTATATCTTTTTGCATTTTTCACCGCTGACATAGTATACCGCGCCTTCACACCACCCGAATTCATCATCGGGTCCTGCGCCAACATAAACCACGCCCTCGTATTTTCCATCTTCGTTGAAATCATCAATGGCGCAGCATCGCACATCCGCAGCATCAGCGTCGGTTTCTGTAATCACAGTATCCAGGAGTGCTTCCATCTCTTCCTCGGAGATAGGTGTGCTCTTCATTTCCGGCTCAGATGTCTTCGGAACCTTTTCATCAGATATATCAGCGGTACCATTTTTACCTGCATTTTTACCTGCATTTTTACCTGCATTTTTGCCTGCATTTTTGCCTGCATTTTTGCCGTCTGTACCCGTAGTTTTGTCATCTATACCCGCAGCTGTACTGACAATCTCAGCCTGCGCATTCAAAGTCTGTGTCGGCTCAGTATCACTTTTAGCCTTAAGTCCGCATCCTGAAAATAAGCCTGCCGTCAGCAATGTCATTGGAATAATCAAACATATAGTCATTTTTCCGGATTCATATCTGCCAGTCATCATCTACCCCCTCTCTTTGCTGTTTTCCTATGTTTTTTACCTATTTTTTTGATTTTTCTTCATTATCAAGGTAATATTCTTCAAGCCTTTACCTTGATTTTCCTTTTTCTCTCAACATCATGGTAATCTCACCCATCCATTGATGCCAGAATCTGTGATTTAAGCTTATCTTTCCAGTTCACAGACATCCTTGCAACTGTTCATCTGTGGTTTTCACCTATCCTTTTATTTCACAGATACCCTAGCAACTGTTCATCTGTGGTTTTCATCTATCCTTTTATTTCACAGATACCCTAGCAACTGTTCATCTGTGGTTTTCATCTTTTTCTTCATTCCACAGATTCTACCTCAACCAACATCTGTGTTTCTCACTAATCCTTCAATCCCACAGATATCCTATCAACTGTTCATCTATGGTTTTCATTTTTTCCTTTATTCCACAGATATGGCCGCTACAGGCTTCTGTGTTTTCGACTTTTCTTCCTATTTCACAGCTACCTCAGCAACTATTCATCTGTGTTTTTCATCTTTTCCCCTATTCCACAGATTCTACCTCAACCGGCGTCTGTGTTTTCAGCTTATCTCTCTATTTCACAGATATCTTGACAACTTAATCCTACATCTACATCAAGAAAAGCACAAAATCTCATCTATCTTGGTATTAAAAGCCTACCCCTCATGCCCAGATATCCGCTATATCTCTTCTATCTTGGCATCACAAGCACAACCTCATGCCCATATATCTGCCATATCTCATCTATCTTGG
>NZ_FOBE01000037.1:0-15028 GCF_900109475.1 Butyrivibrio sp. ob235 | reverse complement strand
TCTATCTTGGCATCACAAGCACAACCTCATGCCCATATATCTGCCATATCTCATCTATCTTGGTCTCAAAAACCAAAATCCGTACCCATATCTCTTACATATCTCAACTATCTTGGTACTACAAGCCAAATCTCATACCCAGATACTCACAATATCTACTCTATCTTGGTCCAACAAACCAAAATCCATACCCAGATATCTTCCATTTATCAACTATCTTGGTATCACAAACCAATCTTCATGCCCAGATATCCGCCATATCTCAACTATCTTGGTACCATAAGCCCAATCTCATGCCCATATATCTGCCATATCTCTTCAATCTTGGTCTAACAAGCCAAAATCCATACCCAGATATCTTCCATTTATCAACTATCTTGGCATCACAAGCACAATCTCATACCCAGATATTCACTATATCCACTCTATCTTGGTACAACAAACAAAAATTCATACCCAAATATCAACCAAAGTACAAATATCTTGGTCCACGAACCTCCACATACGTGAAAAACCTCCACATACGTGAAAAACCTTCATATACGTAAAAGCCTCCACATACACAAATAGCCTCCCCACGCGCCACATTGTTCCTAGATTCAGAGCCGGAGGTAATAACCCAGCCACCGCGTAGCGGCTTTGCCCTTGATGGCACGAAAAATAACTGCTACACTGCTGCGATCGACGGGAAAACCTATTGTTCCTGAGTTCTTCGCCGTCGGTGATACACCCACAGCAGTTATTTTTTGCGCTGTCAAGGGTGGCGTCCGCACACCTCAGACAACGCACACACCACATTCACGCAATCAAGCAATAGCGTCCGCCTTCTCAGACCTACACTCATACACCACTATACCCAAGCACCAATCTCTCTAATCATTAATCACAAGCCCCAGTGTTCTTGCTTTAACCGCAAGTTCAAGCCTTGTGTGATAGCCTGTCTTCTGCAGCATATTTGAGATATGCATCTTTACAGTGGATGCTTCAACACACAGCTTCTCGGCAATTTCCTTATTAGAGGCACCGGTCACAAGTTCTCTTAGAATCTCGGTTTCTCTCTCAGTAAAATCAGTGCTCTGCGCGTTTCCGACCGTGACCTCCATATGTTTGCTTGGATAGACGGATTCGCCTTTCATCGTGCGCTCCATTATCTCGCGTATCGGCTGTTCCTGAACCTCCTTTTGCCAGAAGCTCTCGACGCCGATCTCCTTAGCTCTCTTTTCGTAAGAAAGTTCCGGCATGGACGTCACAATGATAATCTTAATGCCCGGCTTTTTTTTCTTTATCTTCTCTGCGGCCTCAAGCCCGCTCATACTCCCGGGGAACAGTACGTCAAGTATTACAAGGTCTGCGTCATGCGCTTCAAGAAAATCAAGTGCTTCTGTGGCTGTGGCAAAAGAAGCTCGCATCTCATAGCCTTCCATGCCATCCACAGCGCTCTCGAATATCTCTCTGATCATCCTGAAATCTTCAGCAATCACAACCCCGTACGACACTGACTAATCCTCCTTGGGCAAAATAATCTCCATGCAAAATTCGGGTGATGTGTATATCTTCATACTTCCGCCCACGCTCTCAATATCATGTCTGAGATTCCTTAGGCCACCCTTTTCCTCAATCTCTTTCTCCGGTTTCTTTCCATCATTTAGAAATGTAAGGATATAACTTCCGCCGGTTTCCTTAACCTTTATTGTAGCAAGTTTTCCGTCCGCGTGCTTTAACGTATTTCCAATATGTGCTGATATTGCTGAATCAACCACCGGAATGAGCTTAGTTTCCTTTGGCAGTTCTCCTACTATCTGCAGTTTAATGCCGAGTTTGTCAGCCTCCTTGGAAATCACATAATAAGGAAGCTCCCATTCTTCCTGTTCTTCGTTCAAAAGATGCCTGATATTATCCTTCCAAAGGTAAAGAAGTTCATCCCTGTCAACGCTCTGCGGCTCAGCAAGGTACCTTCTTGCTATGAGAATGCTCTGGCCTATGTTGTCATGAAGCGCAACCTTAAGCTGCAAAAGCTCACGGCTCATGGTCAGGTATTCTATTGTTCCAAGCAGAGCCTTAAGTCTGGTGTTTAGCTGCGCTGCTTTTGTTCGCCTCTCCTCAAGCTCCTGAGTAAGAGCATATTCTCTGCTGACATCGACCGCGATTATCTCCGGTATTTCCTTATTTTTTATGAAAAGCTTCTGCTTCCTTATGCTATAGGTTCTGCCATCCGAGCATCTTACAAGTGGAGCTTTCCCCTCAGAAACAGCCATTGCAGTTTCTGTTTCATTTAGCCTGTTGCAGAACTCGTTTCCATTGGTAACCCCTTTTCCGAACAGATCCACACTTATGTCCTGCATGGTCTGATTTACCATAAGCGGCATACCATCATTATCGTTGTAATAACAAAGGCCTGTCGGAAGCATGTCAAAAGCTTCCTTCACCGACATTGCAGAAATATGTGTCTCCTGCCATTTCCCTATTATATACTGCTGTGCTACCGCAATGAAAAGAAGAAGTATCTGAATAACCAAAAGAACCGGAAGCGGAAGCTCAAACTTTATCACATATAAACCTATATGGTGCATATCAAGAATCTGTAACAGCAGATTGGTAATAAGTGTCGCCACAATTGAAGCTATAATGTTTATCCTGCTTCTCTTTAAAAACAGAGACCTTATCGTATTATAGATAAAAGTCATCAGAATAATATACGTTACAGTGAGTATCATTCCTCTTGAGGCTAACGAAAGATTTCCATAGGTCATACTTCCACCTCCTTTGAAACAGTCACATAAAAAGTATCATCTTCGTTTCGGATAGAAAGCCTGCTTCCAAACTCCGTAAGCTCGCTCTTCTTCCAGTCCTGAGTAATAGTGCATACAGGCGAGTCAAAGATTATGGTAATCTCAAAGCGTTCGTTTTTCTCTAGTCTGACCATGCATGAATGAATGCTGTCCCATGCATCTTCCATCAGTTTCTCAAAAAGATCGTATGTAAATATTATAAACGAAGATGGCATATCTTCCACCATGTATTCCATAAGTTCGCAGCTAATACCTTTAAGCCCCATATAGTCCATAGATTCCCTGATAGCCAGGCATAGCTCCGCAGTTGAAACAATAGGGTTCTCATCAGATATAAGCATAAGATTTCCCATACGCTTTATGAATGCACTTAAGAAAGTTGCATAAATCAAATTCGCCCTTGAAACAGTTCCGCTTTCGTCCTTTTCCAAAAGCTCATAGACACGTGCAGCCTGCGGCCTTACAGCATTAGCTATACTGTTGTAAAGTCTGTTCTTGGTCTCAAATCTCACACGCTGGGCGCGAACTTCATTCTCCTGACGAATGAGGTCATTCTCTTCCTCAAGCTCCTCGGTTACCTCCGAGATTTCTTCGTTCAGCCTGTTTATAGATGACATGTCTACAACCCAGTTTATGTATCCTCCCGAAATAAATTCCTTTTTTATTCTATGATCCTTGTCCTTTTCATTGGGATTCCAGTTTTTAGAAGTCAAAATTGCCCTGCCGTCAGCATCGCAGATAGCCGCATTTATTCCGGAGTAATCAAACAAAAGCTCATACCCAGTGTTTGCGGGAATAAAGCCTATCTGAATTCCACTTTCAAAAATCGTGATAAACGGGAAGCAGAATGCTTCCTGAAGATGATAGATTTTTTGTCCAAAAAGAACCGGCGAACCGCCTACAACAATATAAATAACAAGCAAGGACATTCCTATCACAAGCCATATTGCAGGAATATACCAGGATTTTCTGGCTGATGAAATGCTGCATCTTTTCATGAAAACAACAAGTGAGCCTATACCCAGTACTGCCATCCATGCAAAGACAAGAACATATCCCCATTTTCTGCTGTATTCAATAGGTTCCTCACCGTAGAAACTGAATACCTGCTTATGAAAAGAATTCGTCATGACAAATATCACCAGCATGACCTCTGCGACTATTAGTATCCGCTCAGCTATCCGGACACGCTTTATGCTTCTGACAGGCTCAGTGTACAGTGCCGCCATCATGCCAAGGAGCGGAATTGCCGTCATAGGTATATAGTAGGCATACCAAATATATGTGCTTATAATAGGACAATCATCAAAGAAATTAAATCTGGATACGCGCAGAACAAAAAGAACGACCATAAAGCCGCTGACATAGAGAAGTCTCTTTTTAATTGCACCATTAAGGATTCTGCGCCTAACCATCAGTCCCCAGGCGATGAACAGTGTGCAGTACAAAATGGATGAAATATGATCAACATATGGATACAGTGGTTTATAGATATCGAAAACAAAAGCAGCTACAGCTATCCCGCAAAGGATAGCCAGCACTTTTTTATTTGTTAACCCAAATCTGTCCAATCACACCCTCCCCCGGCAATAATAGCCTTCCACAATATTGTATCACTAATACTTCGTCGATAAAATTGCGATATTTAGTATAGAATGATATATAACCATTGTAAAAGAATCTATTATTTCTTACTACCGCCAAATGGTGGTAATTGGGTGATTAAACTGTTTTTCATGCTATATCAAAATGCTCTTCAACCGAAGGAAGCTCATTCGCAGAGATTTCAAGCGTTACCTGGCCTTTTTCATATCCGGCGCGGATAATAGCCATCGCCCGGCCGCGGAATGTTACGGTTCTTCCATCGGTGTAATTATCCTCGGTTACCGGATTTGCTGAGCCAAACCCTGAAAGGACTGCAATATCATGCCTCTCCTCATTTCGCTCGGTCTCAGCATCATCCGTCAGTTTAGCTTCTATTGCAATTTCTGCATCGGGAATTATATTTCCTTCGCCATCAACAATTTCTATTCCGACATAAATAAGATCGTGACCGTCAGCCTTCATCTCTTTCTTTTCAGGAATAAGACGTATACGGTCAGGCTCTCCTGTAGTTGTTAAAACATCCCTGCTTACTTCCTTTCCGTCTAAGAAGCTTATTGCCTCCACTTTTCCGGGTTCATATGTTGTATCGAAGAATGCGCAATTCGGCATAGGACGTTCAACAGATACAGGCTTTCTTCCGAGTGTTTTACCGTTCACGAATACTTCAACCTCATCCGCATTTGAGAATACGGCAAGTCTTACCGGCTCATCTTCATATCCTGCATAATTCCAGCATGAAGCCAGTGCCGGGAATCCCCACAGTGTCATCATCTCAGTCTTTCCATAAGTATCAGGATGCATTGAAAACAGGTGTGTTTTCCCGCTTCCCCAGACGATGCTTCTGTACGCACCTTGTGGCAGCATGTGTCCCGTAATATCAAAATCTTCATCATTGGCAAGACGCCAGGGATAGGGCGATCCGCTTGGAGGCATAAGATACCAGCCACCTGTCTTTACACGCTCGTCATCGGCTTCAATATAATCAGCCTTTCCTATTCCGGCTTCTCCGATATAATCCCATGCAGTCCACGTGAACTCTCCTATTACGTAGGGCAGTTTTTCCACAAGAGGCCATCTAAAGCCTACTTCTTTAGGAAAATTCTCTGATCCCAGTATTACTCTTTCAGGAAACATCTTATGATCGCGCTCATAGATATCCTCCATGTAGTTGTATCCCACTATATCAAGCCCGTTGGTGAAGGGTTCCGTCATCGTTTCCCAGCTTCCGTCATTAAGACCATTTGCGGAATTCTGCTCCTGACTCTGATTTTTCATAAGTTTGTCATCCAGGCCACTCCAGAAGGAACAAATGCCGTTGCTTACAGGTCTTGATCCGTCCAACACTCTGATAGTCTCCGCAAGCTGAGTTGCAAGTGTATAGCCGTTATCAAGTCCCCCTCTCTCCGGTATCTCATTTCCCGTTGACCATAGGATAACAGCAGGATGATTTCTGTCTCTTCGGACAAAATCAGTCAGATCCCTTTTCCAGTCTGTATCAAAGAACTGACTATAATCTCCACCTCTCTTTGCCATTCCCCACGCATCAAAGGCCTCATCGAATACATACATTCCAATTCTGTCACAAGCCTCTATCAGAGCTGCAGATGGCGGATTATGCGCAGTTCGTACAGCATTAAAACCTAATTCCTTGAGCTTTTTTATCTTTCTTGCTTCAGTCTCATATAAAGAAACAGCACCAAGAAGTCCATTGTCATGATGAAGGCAGCCGCCTTTGAGTTTTACTGACTTCCCGTTAATCCTTAGTCCTCTTATTGCATCCGCAGTGATTGTTCGAACTCCAAAAAGTGTCTCAGCCTCATCAATCTCATCGTTTTTCTTTGGAATGAAATGTGTGCGGTATACTCCAAGGCTCTTAACACTTGTCTTTACTCTGTATAGATTCGGATTATCCGCATCCCAAAGTTTTGGATTATTTAAAATCATTGCCATTCTGGCGTTCTCTGTTTTTCCGGGGTTTATCTGTATAACGCGTTTCGTAGTAGTCTTTACAGCACCGGTATCCTCTTCACAAATTGACACAGTAACTTCAACCAGACTGTTTTCTGTCGTGGAATTTTGAACTTCCACATTGGCCTCCAGAAAAGCGTTTCCCTCACTCACTTCCTTCGTGTATACAAAAACTCCGTTCTGAACAACATGCACTCTGGGCCCGCAGCAGATCATAACTCCTCTGTAAAGTCCTGATCCTGTATACCAGCGTGAGTTAACATGCATACTGGTATTGCAGTTTATCGTTATCCGGTTTTCCTCTCCAAAGGTTACGTAATCCGTAAGATCTACATAAAACGGAGCATAGCCATAGTGCCGGCTGCCAACCTTACACCCGTTTACATCAACTGTCACATTCATCATTGCGCCGTCAAAAGAAAGACCTACGCAGCCTTTTTCCCATTCCTTGGGAATAAAAATGTTTTTAGTATAATTTGTGAGACCGCCTTTGAAATACCCGCTGTCAGACTTAGCAGGCGCATCCGGTGAAACCGGTGTTCCTATCATTCCATCATGAGGAAGATTAACTATTTCACCCGGGTCCTCCTCCAGCATTCCAAGTGAATCAATAAAGCTTCTTCTGAAAATCCAACTGTCATCGATGCATATGCTCTTCATTTTATCCCCCAACCTCAGCTTAATATGCGATGTCTGTTTTCTTGCTTTATATAATTATCCTAAATTATCAGTCAAAGCAGTCCTCGCCGAATCTGACTCTTGCGTAGCCCTTGATGGCTTCCACGCACTTTTCAAAACCGAGCTTTCCACTGTCGAGACAGAGGTCATAATTCAAAGCATCGGTCCAGACATGGCCTGTATGATATTCATAGTAGTCTGCTCTTGCCTTATCAATCTGAGCAATATATTTTTCAAGGTCCTTTCCCGTGAGGGGCTGAACCTTGCCTGCTTCCTGCATGAGGAAATCCTGATCAGCATGAACAAATACGCTCATGACATTGTCGTAATCCTTCAGCACAAAATCTGCACAGCGTCCGATGATTACGCAGGGCTCTTTCATTACGGCAAGCATCTTAAGTGCATTTGCCTGATAGCTGAAAATGTCCTCATCTGAGGCAACATTATAATCGCCGGGCTTTTTTACTTTTCCGTCATAAACCTTGGGCCCCAGCGCTATCTTGTTCTTCCAGTTGTTTCTCACTTTCTCGTCGGCATCGACAAAATAGCTTTCGTTTATTCCGCTGATGTCTGATGCAACCTTGGAAAGTTCCTTATCATAATAGTGAATGCCCAGCTCTTCGGCGAGCATTTTTCCTACGGTGCGTCCGCCGCTGCCGTACTGTCTTGCAATAGTGATGACGATGTTTTTCATGTTTACTCTCCCAGATATGCCTTCTTAATTGCTTCGTCGTTGAGAAGATCGCTTGCCGGACCTTCCTTGACGATGCTTCCTGTCTCGAGGACATAAGCTCTGTCGGCGATAGTTAATGCTTTTCTCGCGTTCTGCTCAACAAGGAGCACGGTAACGCCATCCTTGTTCACGTCCTCGATGATACTGAAAATCTCATTTACAAATATCGGTGAAAGTCCCATTGAAGGTTCATCCATTAATATTATATCAGGATGTGACATGAGTGCGCGACCCATTGCAAGCATCTGCTGCTCACCGCCTGAGAGTGTTCCCGATATCTGATTCTGTCTCTCCTCAAGTCTCGGGAATCTCTTGAATACCATTTCAAGGGTTGACTGAAATTCCGCGGCATCGTTTCTGGTATAGGCTCCCATTTTCAGATTCTGTAAAACGGTCATATCCGCGAAAACGCGTCTGCCTTCGGGTACCTGCGCCATTCCAAGAGATACGATTTTGTGCCCCGGTGTTGTCACAAGATTTTTATCCTTATAGATTATCTCACCCTCCGAGGGCTTAAGAAGTCCCGAGAGTGTATGAAGTGTTGTTGTTTTTCCGGCGCCGTTTGCACCGATAAGAGCTACGATTTCTCCCTTATCTACATGAAAAGAGATGCCCTTGAGGGCCTTTATAACGCCGTAGTTTACGCTTAGATTTTTTACATCAAGTAAAGACATTTGTTCTCCTAACCCCTCATCCGGCACTTCGTGCCACCTTCCCCCAGTGAGGGAAGGCAGAGAGTGTATTACTTCGTGCCACCTTCCCCCAGTGGGGGAAGACAGAGAGTGTATTCTATCTGTTATTCACCAAGGTACGCCTTAATTACTTCCGGATCCTGCAAAACTTCCTTGGTCTCGCCCTGTTTTAATACCCGGCCGAAGTTGAGTACTGTGAGCTTCTCACAGATTCCGGACACGAGCTTCATGTCATGCTCGATCAGCAGGATCGTCATGTCGAATTCCTTGCGGACTAGGGCGATGGTCTCCATGAGCTCTGCTGTCTCGTTGGGGTTCATGCCTGCCGCGGGTTCATCGAGAAGAAGGAGCTTCGGTGATGTTGCCATAGCTCTTGCGATCTCGAGCTTTCTCTGCTTACCGTAGGGGAGGTTGCTTGCAAGGACGTCCCTCTCCTTATCAAGATCGAACACCTTGAGGAGCTTTAAAGCCTCCTCGTCCATTTCTTTTTCAAGCTTTCTGTATTTTCCGAGATGCAAGACACTCTCAAGTGTGCTGTACTTGAAGCGCTCGGTCAGTCCGACCTTAACGTTGTCGATCACCGACATCTGGTGAAACAGTCTGATATTCTGAAAAGTTCTTGCGATTCCGGCGTGATTTATCTCGATGGTATTTTTCCTGGTGATGTCCTCACCGTCGAGACGGATGATGCCTTCGTTCGGCTTGTAAACACCTGTAAGAAGGTTGAATACCGTGGTCTTTCCTGCACCGTTAGGTCCGATGAGTCCGTAGAGCTCGCCCTTTTGTATCTCAAGGGAAAAGTCATCAACGGCACGAAGTCCTCCAAACGCAATACTTAAATTGTTAACCTGAAGTAATGTCATAATTACGCATTCCTTTTAATAAATTTGTGTGCTACTTTTTCTCTCCACTCTATCGCTGCGGGTGCCCAGTTAAAGAGCATCATTGCAATAAGCACGATTGAGTAGATCAGCATTCTGTAGGTGTTAAGACCTCTGAGCATCTCAGGAAGAAGATACAGGATTGCAGCCGCAATGACTGAGCCCCTGATATTTCCGATTCCGCCAAGCACCACATACACAAGGATCATGATGGAAGCATTATATCCAAAGTACTGTGAGGTCGCCGTAAGTGATGTGATATTGTGTGAAAAGAGCACGCCTGCAGCACCTGCAATTGCAGCCGAAATTGTGAAGGCAAGCATTTTATACTTGGTGACATTGATGCCTGCGGATTCAGCCGCGATACTGTTGTCACGAACTGCCATGATAGCACGTCCGTCCCTCGAGTTCATGAGGTTAAGTACCACGAAAAGTGCAAGCAAAAGTACAACAATTGCGATGGTAAAGTTCGCATCTCTGGGGGTACCTGTGATTCCCATGGCTCCGTTTATTATTACCTGTCCGTCGGGCTCCATTCCGAGATCCATTACATTATTCAGTGAAATGTGAGGTCCCTTTGAATCAACACCGAAGTAGATTGCATTTATAACGTTTTTGATAATCTCACCAAACGCCAGAGTGACGATGGCGAGGTAGTCTCCCTTAAGTCTTAGTACGGGAATTCCTATTAAAAATCCGAACAGCGCAGCAAATGCGATTCCCACAACAAATGCCAGGAAGAATCTCGGCGCTGCCGGCAGAGTATTCTGAGTCAGTTTTGAGAAAACAGCACTCGCAAATGCACCTATACACATAAATCCGCAGTGGCCTATACTTAGCTCTCCGAGGATTCCGACGCAGAGATTAAGCGCAACGGCAATAACCGCATAATAGGTCATGGGTACGAGTAGTCCCTTCAAATGGCTTGAAAGGTTGCCGGTTTTCATAAGTATCTCCATGATCAGATATAACGCGATCACGATTCCGTAAGTTATAAGTTGGTCTTTGAATTTTTTCTTTGTCATGGCGGTTACACTTTCTCTTGAATTTTCTTTCCTAATAATCCCGTAGGTTTAACGAGCAGCACTACAATGAGGATTCCGAAAACAATCGCATCCGAAAGCTGTGAGGAGATGTAGGTTCTGCTGAGAATCTCAACTATACCGAGCACCAGTCCTCCGATCATTGCGCCTGGAATTGATCCGATTCCGCCGAATACCGCTGCCACGAAGGCTTTGATTCCGGGCATCGCACCAAGGTAAGGTGAAAGTGACGGATATGCTGAGCAGAGAAGTGCTCCCGCGATAGCAGCAAGAGCTGAACCTATTGCAAAGGTAAGGGAAATGGTTTTATTTACATTTATCCCCATGAGCATAGCTGCGCCTTTGTCCTCGGCAACAGCAAGCATAGCCTGTCCTTCTCTTGTCTTGTGGATGAAAAGCTGAAGCACAATAAGGATTACCACACTTGAAAGGATGGTAATAATTGTTACTCCCTGGATTTTCAGATCACCACCTGCAAAGGAAAGTCCCTGCCATGAAACAACCGATGAAAACGATTTGATATCTGCTCCGAAAATAAGAAGAGCAAGATTTTCAAGAAAATAACTGACACCAATTGCAGTTATAAGAACAGCCAGAGGAGAAGCTGCGCCTCTCAGGGGCTTGTATGCCACCTTCTCCGTTGTGATTCCGAGCAGTGTACACAGAATCACTGCGGCGATAAGTCCCACGACGGTATTGCCATTTAATGTGGAACAGATTGTAAAAATGACATAACATCCCACCATGATGAAATCACCGTGTGCAAAATTCAGCATTTTGGCAATTCCGTATACCATAGTGTAGCCAAGGGCGATAATAGCATAGATACTCCCCAGACTAAGTCCGTTAATCAGATAGATCAAGAAGCTCATATTTCCTCCAACAAAGATTTGTAAATATGGAACGAGGAATGCCTTTGACAGCATTCCTCGCCACCTCGCGATATGAAAATTATATCAAAAAATAATCTTTTATAACACTATTATTCTGCTGTAACGTAAGCGCCGTCCTTAATAACAACAGCCTTAGGCTCCTTGTTGGGCTCGCCGCTTGCATCCCATGTCATAGTGTCTGATGTAAGACCTGAAGCTGTGATTGTAACAATCTTGCCCTTTACAGCCTCGCAGAGATCGCTGACACTCATATCAGGTGTAGCACCTGCCTCTTCAAGGCACTGCTTAATGATGTAAACTGCATCGTAAGCGTCTGCTCCGAACTGGTTAGGTGTCTCGCCGTATTTTTCCTTGTAGTTCTTAACGTAGTTAACTGTGAGATCATCTGTTGCATCAGCTGCGAAAGGTGTAAGAAGCATAAGTCCTTCTGCAAGTGATGTATCGAAGTTCTCAACTGTAAGGATACCATCCATACCGTCTACACCGAAGAATATAGGAGCATATCCCATTGTGTTAGCCTGTGTAAGGATAAGTGATGCCTCTGTATAGTAGATAGGAAGGAACAGAAGCTCTGCGCCTGCGTCCTTAGCCTTCTGAAGCTGAACTGAGAAGTCTGTCTTGGAATCAGCTGTGAAAGCCTCAGCAGAAACTACGTCAAATCCCTGATTAACAGCTTCCTGTGCAAATGTCTGATAGATACCTGATGAATATACATCTGAGCTGTCGTAGATGATAGCTACCTTAGATGCAAGCTTGTGGCTTCCGATGTACTGTGCTGAAGCAAGTCCCTGGTTAGGATCTGAGAAGCATACACGGAAAACATTGTCATAAGCTACGCAGTCAGCAGCTGAAGCTGAAGGTGTAAGCTGGAACATATTGTCCTCATGTGTGTTCTCACTAACTGCGAGTGAGCAAGCACTTGTTGTTGAACCAACAAGGAACTGCATCCCCCAGTCCTTAAGTGTGTTATAAGCGTTTACGGACTTCTCTGCGTTAAGCTCGTCGTCCTCACCCTTCATCTCAACCTGATATCCGTTGATACCACCGTTAGCATTGATCTCATTTACTGCAAGTTCTACCGAATTAACAACAGCAAGACCATATGCAGCAGCACCACCTGTGAGAGGTCCGATTGAACCGATTTTAAAAGTAGCTCCGCTTGCTGAACTCTCAGTAGCTGTGCCCTCTCCTGTAGATGCTGTGTTACCGCCTGCATTGCCGCCGCAACCTGCAATTGTTCCTGCAAGAAGTGCTGATGCTGCAAGTAAACTGATCACACTCTTCATCTTCTTCATAATTTGTCCTCCTCGTTTTTACGAATGTTACATATACTATGTTACGCACATTTATAATTGCTTATACATGTATACAATGTAATTAGTTAAAACTTTACAGTATTAAAGTAATTATGTCAACTACCATTTGGGCCGACAGCAATTTACGAATCACCTTATCATGCCAACCGCTTCCTGAATTGAAGAAACTCCGATGATCTTAATATCCTTGAAAGCACTCTTAAGTTTTGCCTCTGCGGACTTTGGAACAAGGCAGGTCTTAAAGCCCAGTCTTGCTGCCTCTGACACTCTGATGTCAGGCATATTAACAGAGCGCACCTCTCCCGAGAGTCCGACTTCACCGAAGGCAATCACGTCATCCGGAATAGGTCTGTTGCGGAAACTCGATACAATTGCCATACACATCGAAAGGTCGAGTGCCGGCTCTATGAGCTTCATTCCACCTGCGAGGTTTATATAGCAATCATATGATGAGAGTTCAAGTCCCACTCGTTTTTCGAGAACTGCCATAAGCAGGTTCACGCGGTTGTAATCGGTTCCGTTCGCCTGGCGCCTTGGGAAATTAAAATTGGTGTGACTTACCAGCGCCTGAATCTCTATAAGAATCGGTCTTGTTCCCTCGATGGAGCAGGTAACCACTGAACCGCTGGCATTTTCCGGCTTTCCTTCAAGCATGAACTCCGAAGGATTCTCGACTTCCGCAAGTCCTTCCTGCCTCATCTCGAATACACCTATCTCGTTTGTGGAGCCAAAGCGGTTTTTAACAGCTCTTAATATTCTGTATGAGGCATGTCTGTCACCCTCGAAGTAGAGCACGGTATCCACCATGTGCTCGAGGACTCTGGGACCTGCCACGGTTCCTTCCTTTGTCACATGTCCAACAATGAAAATCGAGACCCCAAGCTGCTTGGCAATACGCATAAGAACAGCCGTTGACTCCCTTACCTGGGATACGCTGCCAGGAGCAGAGCTTACGTTTTCATTGAACATCGTCTGAATTGAGTCGATAATGACGACATCCGGATTCTGCCTTCTGATGGTCTCCTCGATCGTTCCGAGATCTGTTTCGCACAGCAATGTCATATCGTCTGTGAACTCGCCAATTCTGTTGGCACGAAGTTTAATCTGCTGGAGCGATTCCTCTCCCGAAATGTAAAGAATTTTTCTCTTGTCAGCCGCAAGGAGCCTTGCTGTCTGAAGAAGCAGGGTTGATTTACCGATTCCGGGATCGCCGCCCACAAGTGTAAGGGAGCCCTTGACCAGGCCTCCTCCGAGAACTCTGTTAAGTTCACCTATGTGTGTATCAAATCTGTCCTCTTCATTAAGAGTGATCTCCGAAAGCTTCATAGGCTTATTCTGCGCCTCTCCGCTTCCTGCAATACCGCTAATGTTTCTCTTGGACGATTTTCCTGTCACCGAGGGTTTTATCGTCTCCTCCACGAAGCTGTTCCACTCCTTACAGCCGGGACACTGTCCCATCCATTTTGCGGACTCATAGCCGCAGCTCTGACAGAAGAATACTGTTTTTATCTTTGTTGCCATAATTTATTTCATTACCTTTTCTTTTATATTTGAATTTTTTATTGAAAAAAAGATGTTACTGCACTATCGTACTTAGGACTGATAAAAGCCAAAAAATTCTGGTGAGTATAAACCATCGGCTCTGTACTGGGGAACACGTGCGTAAGTCTCCATATGTAAACACCTATGGTTATGGTTGCTACTATTAACAGCGGATATTTAAGAGCGTTAAAACTCTTCCCCTGAACATATCGCTGATAAGCTCCTATTATCAGCACCACAATCCAAAACGGATACGAAGGATTGTACTGCATCGCCCTTATCGGATGGAGCGTGATGAAACTGATAAGTGCTCTCGTCATCCCGCACCCGGGGCACGGAAAGCCTGTCACAATCACCATGGGGCAGAAACGATGAAAAATCAATGTGACCGCAAACCATGCAAACACAATTACCAATATCGGAAGGCCATTATGCCGGATATCCTCTTTTATGCGATTTTTAATGAGTGCCATTTTTTCTCCCGGCATATAATATCCTTATATTTCATAGTGTTTAAAATACATTATAGTGTTCATTCTACACCAATCTTGCATCAATCGAGTAGGAGGAATTTCTCACAAGTGAGAAATTCCGACCTCTCACACCACCGTACGTACGGTTCCGTATACGGCGGTTCAATCAACTTAACAAGTAACACATCTTTCGGTGTAGTAATCTAACATTGAGACTAATCCAAAGCGGGTTAGTCTTTCTTTGTTTATCGCAAAGTTCATTACTCTTCGTTGACATACGTAGGCTATCCTCTTACCCGTATAGGCTGTAATCCAAGCCGTGTCTTTATCAACTCCAAGCTTCATCAAATTCATTATACGATTCTGTGGAGTTTTCCAATGTTTCCAAATACACATACGCAATCTAAAACGAATT
>NZ_FOBE01000019.1:0-85194 GCF_900109475.1 Butyrivibrio sp. ob235 | reverse complement strand
CTTACAGAAGAGAGCTATACATCCAAAGCGGATTTCCTTGCGATGGATGAGATCCCTGTGTATAAAAAGGGCAGGAAGTCTGACTATGTTTTTTCGGGAAAAAGGATAAAGCGTGGACTCTACAGGCACTACGATGGGACAATAACAAATGCAGATATAAATGGAGCTGCAAATATCTTAAGAAAAGTATTCCCAAAGGTAACCCAATGGGATAGAGGCATAGTGGACATGCCCTGTTCTTTGGGATGCACTAAGCATCCCAAAGGTTCATGCCGCTCTGCGGCATAACAGAAACCTCTTCCGACGCAGAGTCGGTGGAGGCAGTTCATTCTGATTGTCATAGTTGGGTTTTTTGTATTATTCGTATTACCATCTATAATAGAGCATTTCGAAAAAAAGAAATGGGCGAAAGATCATGACGGAGACATGCATATCTGGGAGGCAAGGGAGAGGTTATACCATAGATTTTCCAGTGATTCATTCACCAACTTCTTTGATTCCGGTTCCTCTTTCGGAGGCGGAGACTCAGGAAGCTCCTTTGGTGGAGGAAGTTCCGACGGTGGCGGTGCCAGCAGATAATTACATGAAGGCTATAAGTAAGTAAAGGACTGAATTTAAAATGCCCGGATACATTTGGTTTGTATCCGGGTATTTCTCTTTTTTTCTATCGGGAAAGCTTGTATATGATTCCCTATTTTCCATCAGGAAAACTTGTAAAGGATTCCCTTTCCATCTCTGGAGCGCCATATTTTTCCTTTGCGTCGGCGAACGCCTTGATCATGAACGCCATATTTCTTGCGAGGTTTCGCATAGTCTGAAGGCCCTCAAGATCCTTCTTTACATCCTCTGCTGTAAAGCCATGAACCTGATTCCAATAAGTGCTTGAAGCCACAGGCATTCCGCTTATTGTGAAGTACTTATTTAGTACATCAAAAGTCGCAGTATTGCCGCCTCTTCTGGCGCTGACGATCGCTGCGCCAACTTTAAGATGCTTTGAAAAAGATGTGCTATAGAACAATCTGTCCATGAACGAGAGTATTGTTCCATTCGGAGAAGCATAGTAAACAGGGCTTCCAACCACCAGACCATCTGCCTCTTCAAGTTTTGGAGCAACCTCATTAACAAGGTCATTAACAACACATTTCCCATTTTGAGCGCAATATCCGCAGGCAACGCAGCCACGAATATCCTTATTTCCAACATGAATTATCTCTGTATCAATCCCTTCTTCCCGGAAAACTTTTACCATCTCATCAAGAGCAGTTGCTGTGCAGCCATTTGCCCTCGGACTGCCATTCAGTAACAATACCTTCGCCATAGAAAACCTCCTTTTTACAAACAAATTGCTAACAATATTATAACAAAAAAGTAAATATATTGAATTTTTAATAATAGTTATGGTGAATCGTGCAGTCGCCTGTGAGGTTACCTTTTCAGGTTGTGGATTGGGTATAGTGAATAAAAAGATGAAAGGAGCGGAAATATCATGATGAAGAATGATGCTAACGGTAAGGATATTAAGAACTTATGGCTCGCAGGAGTGATGGGGTGGTTGTCGGTGATGCGCTGGGGTGTCCGGTGCAGTTTAGAACAAGGCAGGAGGTTAAGGCTGATCCGGTGAAGAAGATGATTGGCTATGGGACTTTTAATTTGCCGGCAGGGTCTTGGACGGATGACAGTAGTCTTACGCTTGCGCTCCTTAGCAGTATCGGCGACAGGAAAAGTGTAGATACAACCGATATCATGAATAGGTTTGTGGAATGGCTGGATGACGGTGAGTACACGCCTTTCGGAATGTCTTTTGATATAGGTCGTGGGACAATGATTGCCATTGAGAAATATAAGAGGACTCACGACGCCGTGACCTGCGGCGGAACGTCGGAACATGATAATGGGAATGGCTCTCTTATGAGAATCCTGCCGGCGTGTATATATGGATATGTCTCGGGATTGTCCGGTGAGGAGGCTGTAGACTTGATTCACCGCGTTTCCGCACTCACCCATGGGCACATGAGAAGCAAGATGGCTTGCGGGATTTATTACTTTTGCATGAAGTCGATTTTGGATGTGGAGGGACCTTTGAAGGAGCGGCTTCAGAGAGGTGTGACGGCTGCTTTTGATTTTTATGAGAAGAATTCTGATAAATACGGGGGTGCTACTGAAAAATACGGGAATGATGAGCTTGCATATTATGACAGAATCAGGGATATTGAGGCGTTTTCAGAGCTCCCTGAAAAGGATATCAAAAGCAGCGGCTATGTGGTGGATTCTCTTGAGGCAGCTATTTGGTGCCTTGCAACTACAGGCAGCTTCGAAGAGTGCGAGCTTAAGGCAGTGAACCTCGGTGAGGATACCGATACCATAGGCGCTATCGCAGGTGGACTTGCAGGTATTTTCTATGGTTATGACGCTATCCCTTCTGACTGGCTTGAGGTGATCCAGAGGCGGGAGTGGATTGAGGAGAGGTGTGACGTGGAGGCCAAATGAAGGCATTTTGTGAGGATATCTGTGATTTGAGGGAAAGGTTCAAAAACACAGATGACTATCACTGGAGAATCTGTGTTTTATGCAAAAAACAAAAAACACAGATGATTTATGAAGGACTATCTGTGTTTTGGAGGAAAATGAAAGAAACACAGAAGGACATGGCAGAAGGAGTCTGTGTTTTGGAGGAAAATGTAGGAAACACAGAAGGGCATGGCAGAAGGAGTCTGTGCTATGGAGAAAAATGTCGAAAGCACAGAAGACTATAGTGCCAGGGGTCTGTGTTATGGAAGAAAAAGTTAAAAACACAGAAGGCAACCAATATATAGTCTGTGTTTTGGAAGAAAAAATAAAAAGCACAGATCCACATAATAGCAAGAGTCTGTGTAATAGAAGAAAATGCTGAAAACACAGAATTGTGTGAAGTGGCTGACGGAAATCTCGGGCTACTATTCACCGTGACGTCGTGAAGGCCGTGAAGTAAGAAATAAACAACCAACAGATAGAAATGAAAACAAATAAATTTGGTGTTCTCATAACCCGGGAAGTAATATTATAAGCTCAGAAAGAGAAAAGAAACAGCCAAACGGCTAACAAATACCACAACAAAGAAAGAGGTAAATATTATGAGATTTAATGATGTTCAGGATACACGCAAAGCAGAAGTTAAGAGAGTACAGAGAAACGAAGCAGTTCGCAAAATGTATGATGAATGCCTTGAGAAGCTTTCAGCTTTTTATAACAAAGAGAAGATGGCAGTAGCTTTTGGAGCAACATTCACACTTTGATCTTTAAAAGAAATGGATGCAATGAATCCCCGGAGTGTTGATTTTGGTCAGTACTCCGGGGAGTTTTAAGTTATAATATTGGTAACAATTTAATCGAACTAAGAAGTAATCTGATTTTGAAATATAAATACATTATTTGCTGAAAATGGGTATGAATATTGCGGAGAGAATAATAGAACCAAGTACATATTTGTCGGATGACCGGAAACGGTTCAGCAATGCTGCATTAAAAGCGATGATTGTGCCGCTTCTTATTGAGCAGCTTCTTCAGATGGTGGTAGGACTTGCAGATACAATGATGGTTAGTTACGCCGGAGAAGCCGTAGTTGCAGGTGTAGGACTTGATACTATGGTCTACACCATATTCATATATTTGTTTACTGCTATTTCCGCAGGAGGATCGGTAGTTGTATCTCAATACATTGGGAGCAAAGAGAAGGATAATGCTGATCTTTCAGCTTCGCAGATATTTTTTATAGGTGGGGTGCTTTCGATTGTATGCATGGTGATGATGCTTGTTTTCGGATCAGCACTTCTGCAGGCTATGTATCCCAAGGCAGAGGCGGATACGATGGCGGCCTGCAAGACATACATGTGGATAGTGGCCTGGTCTTTTCCGGCAAATGCTATCTATAATGCGGGGACAGCTGTTTTTCGTGCCATGGGGCAGACCAGAGTAACCATGTGGGTCTCATTTATTGCAAACTTGGTTAATGTGGTCGGGAATGCAATAGGAATATTTGTACTGAAGGCAGGCGCTGCCGGAGTAGCATGGCCGACAACAATCTCATGGTATGTGGCTGCGGTTATTATGACCGTGCTGTGCCTTGAGACAAGGACATCTGATGATATTCTTAAAAGACTTAATGTGCTCGGTGCCAAAAGAATCAGTATAAATATAAAGGATTCTCTTCGCCTGAATGCAGCTATGGCAAGGCGCATATTAGGTGTGGCAATTCCGAATTCCATTGAAAATACACTTTTTCAGGCGGCAAAGGTTGTTCTGGGTATGCTTACCGCAACTTTTGGGACATCGCAGATAGCTGCAAATACCACAGGACAGACATTCTGGTCACTGGCTGCATGCATGGGCATGTCAATGGGAACAGTTTTCATCACAGTTGTCGGACAGTGTGTGGGCGCCGGCGACTATGAGGCGGCTGAGTGGAATATAAGAAAGCTTACGAGATTATCGCTTGTGTTGGCAATCATTTGGAATGTGATGGTAATGGCACTGACGCCGGTTTTGCTTACTTTGTATAATCTTTCGGATGAGACAAAGCGGCTGATTTTGATAATAGTTGCGATACACAATCTGTTTTCTGCGCTGGTTCAGCCTTTTTCAGGCCCACTTTCATCGGGGCTTCGAGCTGCGGGTGATGTAAAATTCACGATGTGGGCATCGATATTTGCCACAGTTATCTGCAGGACAGTCCTGTCATTTATCCTTGCTCTGTGGATGGGCATGGGTGTAATAGGAATAGCTCTAGCAATGGTGCTTGACTGGTGCATTAAGGCAGCTCTTGATATCTGGCGATTCAAGACCGGAAAATGGATGAATAAAAAGATAATATAGTTGAAGTTGGAAAATAATATGGATGCAAAGAGGATAGAAAAACTAAAAGAAACTTATGCCCTGGAAGCACATTCTGAGGGAGGCTGGTTTTCAGAAGTTTACACGGCGGCGGTAGAAAAAGAAAACCGAGCTCTGGCCGGCAGTATATATTTCCTTCTTGTTGGAGAAGAGATATCTCATTTTCATCAGATAGATTGTGAGGAGATATGGTATCACCATGAAGGCTGCTCAGTGAAAATCACATCTATTACTGATGGCAAAATCGAGGAATTGTGCCTTGGACAGGATATAGAAAAAGGTGAGAGGGCAATGATAGTTATACCGAAAGGGGCCATTTTTGCTGCGGAAAATCTTGAAAAAGACGGGTACTGCTTCATGTCATGCATGACTGCACCCAAGTTTTCTTACGAAGGATTCAGGCTTGTCGGGCAGCACGAAATAGGTGAGATATGCGGTAAAAATGCAGATAGAATTCTGTACCTTGCCTATGAAGATGAGGGAAGCTTATGAAAAAATGGTGGGTTACTTTTTGTGTGATGTTCCTTTTGCTGTTTACAGCCTGCAGCGAAAGAAGCCAGGTCATGGATGGCGATGGGATGATACAAACATTTCAGTATACTCAGATATCGCAGGACGTGGCGAAAGAGATGATGGAAAAAGACGATGGCCATGTTATCGTCGATGTCCGCAGGGAGGATGAGTATGCAGAGGGGCATATTCCGGGCGCGATTTTAATTCCGAATGAAAGCATTGATGTGGATCCGCCTGAGGAACTTCCTGACCCCAATCAGATAATACTCGTCTATTGCAGGAGCGGAAGGCGCAGTAAGGAAGCGTCGCAGAAGCTTGCGGATATGGGATATTCAAATGTTTATGAATTCGGAGGGATCATCGACTGGACCGGGGATATTGAAATAAATAACAATAACGAAACAGAAAACGGAGGAGAGGAAATGGGAGCAGCAAAACTTTTGTACCAGGGACATGCGAGCATGAGGATCACCACAACTGAGGGAAAGGTGATTTATGTGGATCCATTTGCAGGGGAGGGCTATGATGTGCCTGCAGATCTGATACTCATGACACATGGACATTATGATCACACGCAAACGGATACGATAACCACAAAGAATCCTGATTGTGAGACTATCTCGTGGGAGGAAGCATTAAGCGGAGGGCAGCATCAGAGTTTTGACCTCGGATATGTAAAGGTTGAAGCTGTGGAGGCAGGCTACAACAAGAATCATGATGCAAAGCAATGTGTGGGATTTATCCTTACTTTTTCCAATGGTGTGACGCTGTATCTTTCAGGAGATACCTCTACGACGCCGCAGATGCAGGAACTTGCACAGAGAAATCTCGATTACGCATTTTTCTGCTGCGACGGAGTTTACAACATGGATGTGCAGGAAGCGATAGAGTGTGCCAAAACTGTAGGCGCAAAGCACAACATACCCTATCACATGATTCCTGCGGATAAAACGAACTGCTTTGATCAGGCGGTGGCTGAAAGTTTCGACGTACCGGGGAGGATAATACTCAAGCCGGGCGAAGAACTGGTTCTTGAATGATACCATAAAAAAGGAGGATTCTATTCAAGAATCCTCCATCATCAACTATATATTTATATTACCAAACGAAAGTAACTGCGTTAGCTACGTCTTCAGTAATTGTATTATCTTTTACAAGCTTTCCAAGCCATTTCTCAAGATTGTCAACCTTATGATTTGTCTGGATAAAGTGGATCTTTTTGCCTTCTACATCTGTTGAAAGAAATAATTCGTACATATACATAAGAGAAACCTCCATTTTTTTCTTATTCTTTTCTTTCATTCTCATTGGCCATTTGAATGTTCTTTCTCGCTTACATAAACTATATCGATAGGCCTTTCGATTTTCTTTAGAGCAAATTACAATGTTTATTTTTATTTTTTTTAGAGCAAAATCGTGAAAAAATATTACAATAGATGAGGGTAAAAAGTTGTGAAAAATAATCTGGCCAAGATAGGATGGGGAGGTTTTCATGGTTGGAGGATATAAGGTAATAACGCTTTGCGGAAGTACACGTTTCAAGAATGAATTCATGGAAGCTCAGAAGAGGCTCACTCTGCAGGGATGTATTGTTATAAGCGTTGGGCTGTTCGGGCATTCCGGAGACCAGGAAGTCTGGGAAAATATGGATGAAGGAACGCTCACCAAGACTAAGGAAATGCTCGATGATATGCATAAACGCAAGATCGACATGGCGGACGGAATATATGTGATCAATGTGGGTAATTACATCGGGGACAGCACAAGGTCTGAGATTGAGTATGCATTGGCGCATGGGAAAACGGTGGAATACCTGGAAGGATAAATTGATGGATAAATGGCAGCAGTTGGACAGAGAATATGTTGTGAGGAACAGATGGGTTACATTGGCAAAAGATAAGGTTCTTCTGCCAAATGGATCGACCATGGATGATTTCTATGTATTTGAGAAGAAAAATGTATCACTTATAGTTGCACTTGATGAAGAAAATAATGTTTTGATCAAGAAAGAATACAGATATCCTGTAGACGAGTTCTTATATGAATTACCGGGTGGAGTAATAGAGGAAGGCAATAATGCGTTAGAAACTGCAAAAAGAGAACTACTTGAAGAAACAGGATATACTTCGGATGAATGGATTAAACTAATTTCCGGGTATGACTATCCTACCAAAGATACAAATGTTGTTAATATCTTTTTGGCGAAGAATGTAAGGAAGTGTTCCGGACAGAAGCTCGAAATATCCGAGGATATCGAGTTTGAATTCATTCCACTGAAAAAGGCAATCGATATGTGTGTTTCAAATGAAATAAAGGTAAACGGGACAATTTCCGGTCTGATGCTTACAGAAAAATTGTTGCAAGTGACGGATATAAAGTGATTTTATCGGTAAAAAGGGGGACATAATGAAAAAAGCTTTTCATGTTGCATATGGTGCATGTATTGCAGCTGCATGCATGCTTTTTAGTGGAGTCAGCGTTAAAGCTGTCGGGGGTGTTGCAATTGATTCCGGCAATTTTCCTGATGACGGATTTAGGAAAATTGTTAGCGAAAAATGCGACAAGGACAAGGATGGCGAGTTATCAGCTTTAGAGATAAGTGAGACGAAAAGCCTTATCGTTGGCGACAATCACGATGACGGTTTTGCTGACATTCAAGCCTATCACTGAAGAGGGCATGGGAGCTGAGATGGTTGAAATTAATGAATCAGTTAAAATCGGAGGCTACAACTATCCTGTCACAACTATCGGAAAAGCAGCATTTAAGGGTTATAGTAATCTTAAAGAAATTTATATAGCAACAGATCTCAAGAAAGTAGATGAAAATGCTTTTACGGGTCTCAATAAGAAAAATAAGGTTACAATTTTCATCAGAACAAAAAATAAAAAGTTCTACAATAGAGTCAGAAAAGTACTTAAGAAGGCTGTGCCCAAGAATGTGGTAATTAAGATGTATAAATATTGATTGCTTAGTATACACTGGTAAATAATCTGGCAAAGATATAATCGGGGAGAGGTATGAAAAATGAAACATGAAATACAAACAAGATTTACAATTAATTGGCTATATGTCATCGCGCTGATTTTATTAGTGCAGTTTGCGCCATTTTCAGCGGTGAAGGCTTCTGCTTATTCAAAAACTGCTGATGGATTTGAATACAAAACATATCCTGAGGGCTATGTACAAATTTGCGGCTATGAAGGTAACGAGCAAACGGTAGTCATTCCCGAAACAATAAACGGGCTTCCTGTTACAGGAATCGAAGGCAGTGCATTTCAATCATGCAGAAATATAAGAAGCGTGACCGGAAACAGCATAACAAACATATCCGAGAGAGCTTTTATGTTTTGCAGAGATCTTGAATCTGTAAGTTTTCCTAAAACCACAATTATCGGAGAATGGATTTTCTACGCCTGCACTTCACTGAAAAATGTAAATATTCCTATGATTACCTATCTTCCGTTCAATGCTTTTAAAGAATGCAGTGCACTTGAAGAAGTGAGTTTCCCCAAAGTTACCGGTACAGGAAAATGTGTTTTTCAGGATTGTCCGATGCTGAAAAGTGTATCTCTTCCGGTGGCTACCAAGATAAGCTGCTATGTTTTTTCCGGGTGTACCAGCCTTACCGCGGTTTCTTTTCCTAAGGTAACTGAATTTGGAGTTAATGTATGCGAGGATTGTACTGCGTTGGAGTCAGCTGATTTTCCGAGTGCCAAGGAAGTAGGAAGCGATTTGTTTTTAAACTGTGTAAGCCTGAAATCTGTCAATTTTCCTAACGCTGAATATGCATGGGGAGAGTGCTTCAAGGGCTGTGGAAGTCTTGAGAAAGTAAGCCTCCCTAAAGCGAGAACGATTGGAAAAAACGGTTTTTCGGATTGTACGTCACTGACATCGGTTAGTGCTCCGAAAGCAGAGAGTATAGAGGACGAGGCATTTTCAAATTGCACAAGTTTAAAGACCATAAGCCTTCCCGGCGCAACTACTCTCTGGGGCAACACATTTACCGGCTGTACTTCCTTAACTTCTGCATATTTCCCGAAGGTTATGTATTTGGGAGGAAAAGATTTTTTAAATTGTACTTCATTATCAAAACTGGTTATCGGAGGAATGGTATCAACTTGTGGTGATTACGCCTTTGGTTTCAAACAAAATGCCTCCGGAAAATATGAACTGATAAAGGGATTAACTTTATATACAATTATTGATAACAGAAATCTGGCATACGGATTTGCGGTCAGAAATGGAATAAATGTAGCATCCGTCAATACTACAATAGGCAGGGTTGAGGTTTCGGAAAAGTCGTATACCTACACGGGAAAGCTTATAAAGCCTGAAGTTGTTGTAACAGATAAAAGCGGGAAACTCCTGGATAGTTCTGAATATAAAGTGAATTACCAGAGTAATAAGGCGGTCGGAACTGCTTTAGTTACAGTAACAGGTCAAGGCTTTTGCAGCGGATCGGCTTCAACAACTTTCAAAATCCTTCCCGGTAAGACGGATATTACTTTGGCAAAGAGTAAACATAAAAAGCAACTCACACTGAAATGGAATAAGAATACTGCCGGGAACAGCTATGAGATTCAGCTTTCCACTAATAAGAAATTCAAAAAGAAAAAGACGAAAAAGGTCATAATAAGCAAGAAGAATGTCACTAAAGCCAATATAAAAGGTCTGAAGGCCGGTAAAAATTACTATGTCAGAATCAGAAGCTTCAAGAAGATTTCGGGAAAAGAGTATTCAGGCGCCTGGTCGGATGTTAAAGTAGTTAATGTCATGCGGTAAGTGATTGATAATAGATTTAGGATTTTTTTAGATAGCTAAGGAGAGAAAATGCGTAAGGCACGTACTGAAAAAGAAAATGCAATCAGGGAGAAAATGCTCGCTGAGCTTTATGACAACGAATACAACAAGTTTATAGGATTTGAGGTGATGGAGCTTAGCCCCACATATAGCAAGTCTAGGGTCAAATGTGATACAAGACTTCACAACACATACGGCAGTATCCATGGCGGAGCACTTCTTTCTTTTGTTGATGTAATGGCCGGTGCGACGGCAAGCATGAGCGGATATTATGTTACGACAGTATCTGCAAATTTAAATTTCCTGTTGCCTGCGGTCAACACGGAATACATCTACTGTGAGTGCATGAAACTTAAAACCGGTAAACATATCCTGGTATTTGACATCAGGGTTACTGATGATGCGGGGAATCTTTTGGACAGCGGAGAGTTTTCCTTCTTCGCAAGTAAGGTCCCGGTACTCGGAGATAATTTGAAGTTCTAGAAGGGGCTACATAAAATAAAAAGGAGAATCCTGTTTAGGGATTCTCCGGTAGTGACTATATATTTATATTACCAAACGAAAGTAACTGCGTTAGCTACGTCTTCAGTAATTGTATTATCTTTTACAAGTTTTCCAAGCCATTTCTCAAGATTGTCAACCTTATGATTTGTCTGGATAAAGTGGATCTTCTTGCCTTCTACATCTGTTGAAAGAAATAATTCGTACATATACATAAGAGAAACCTCCGTTTATTCTTCTTATTTTTTCTTTCATTCTCATTGGCCATTTGAATGTTCTTTCTCGCTTACACATGATATATCGATTGGCCTTTCGAATTTCTTTAGAGCAATTTACAATGTTTATTTTTATTTTTTTTGAGGGGGAATTGTGAAAAAAAGTTACATTTTGGCTGATTAGATTTACCTCATTTTGGAATAGAATGAGATTAAAGAGGAAATCACGGAGATACATCAATATAAGGAGGTGTCTTATGTCTAAATGTGCGAAATGTGGAAGAGAATTGAGTGGCAATGAGAGGTTTTGCCCTGACTGCGGAAACTCGCCGAGGTTGGCAAGATGATTGCAGGCATAGCAAAGTACAATATAGCGAGCACGCTGTTCAAGTAATGGATTGCATAAATTAAGTTGACAGATACCCCACTAGGGTATATATTGGAGAAAATCCAGTATACCCTAGTGGGGTATTTGTGCATCATGAAAAACCATCATTTATGGAGGAAATATATGTCAGAGAACGAAAACAAGATGGAAGAAATAGAAGAAATGGAAGGCAGTTGTCCGCATTGCTCTGGTAAGCATAAGGACAGAGATGATAAGGAAAAGAGAGATCTTATGAACAGGCTCAAAAGAATAGAAGGGCAGGTTCGCGGAGTTGAAGGGATGCTGGAGAACGACGCTTACTGCACGGATATCCTGGTGCAGGTGTCTGCGATTACAAGTGCCCTCAACAGTTTTAATAAGGTTCTTTTAGCAAATCATATGAAGACCTGCGTGACTGAAAACATTCGTGAAGGTAACGATGAGATTATTGACGAGCTGGTGGTTACACTGCAAAAGCTCATGAAGTAAGTAGGTGAAAAAATGGAACAATATAATGTAACCGGAATGAGCTGCGCCGCATGCCAGACGAGAGTTGAGAAGGCTGTAAATGCCCTGGACGGGGTTGAGAGCTGTGCTGTAAGTCTTCTTACAAACTCGATGGGCGTTGAAGGCAGCGCATCTCCGGAAGAAATAATTAAGGCAGTAGAGGCAGCAGGCTATGGTGCAAGTGTTAAAAGTGCTGCAAAATCCGGTGCTACCGCCAATAACTACGAGGATTCCTTGAAGGATACAGAGACGCCTGTACTTAAGAAGAGACTTATCGCTTCGCTGATTTTACTGGTGCCGCTCATGTATGTTTCGATGGGACATATGCTGTGGAACTGGCCGCTTCCGCCGTTTCTTGACGGCAACCATGTGGCGATGGGATTGTATGAGCTGCTGATAGCGGGCTTTATCATGGTGATTAATCAGAAGTTTTTCATCAGCGGTTTTAAGGGGCTTATTCACAGGTCGCCGAACATGGATACCCTGGTGGCCCTTGGAGCGACAGCTTCTTTTGCATACAGTGTCTACGCACTTTTCGCCATGACGGGTGCGGTGAAGGCCGGGAACACGGAGCTGGTAATGCACTACATGGATCAGTTCTATTTTGAATCAGCGGCTACGATCCTGACACTAATCACGGTAGGAAAAACTCTTGAGGCGAGGTCAAAGGGTAAGACCACAGACGCGTTGAAAGCCCTTATGAAGCTTGCGCCCAAGACGGCAGTTATCCTTGAGGGCGACCAAGAGAGAACCGTTTCGATCGATGAGGTGAAGGTCGGAGACAGGTTCGTCGTAAGGCCAGGAGACAGCATACCCGTGGACGGTATTGTGAAAGAGGGCGAGAGCGCTGTTAACGAGTCCGCACTCACGGGAGAAAGCGTTCCCGTGGAGAAGCAGGCAGGAGATACTGTTTCAGCTGCAACCATCAATACTTCGGGGTATATGGTGTGCGAGGCCACAAAGGTCGGCGAGGATACCACGCTTGCGGGAATCATACGAATGGTCAGTGACGCCGCCGCAACCAAGGCACCGATTGCCAAGATTGCCGACAGAGTTTCAGGCGTATTTGTACCCGTGGTTATCGGTATTGCGTTTATAACATTTATCTTGTGGCTGCTCGTCGGGCAGACCTTCGGCTATGCGATTGCGAGAGCCGTATCGGTGCTGGTAATCAGCTGTCCGTGCGCTTTGGGACTTGCAACTCCCGTGGCGATAATGGTCGGAAACGGTGTTGGTGCCAGAAACGGAATTTTGTTCAAGACGGCAGCAGTGCAGGAACTTACCGGAAAAACACAGATAGTAGCGCTTGATAAGACAGGTACGATTACTACAGGAATTATGCGGGTTACCGATGTAATTCCGGCAGACGGTTTTGATGAAAAAGAGTTGATGACAGTCGCTTATGCGCTGGAATCCAAGAGTGAGCATCCTATTTCAAAGGCAATCATTGATTACGCAAAAGAGAAGGCGGTGGAGCTCAGGGAGACAACGGAGTTTGAGGCGCTCTCAGGAAATGGACTGAAGGCGAAGCTTGACGGAGTGGCAGTTGCGGGAGGAAATGTAAGATTTATCACAGATATCCCGGAAAGCGCCGCTGCACACATGAATGAACTTGCCGGCCAGGGTAAAACGCCGGTTCTTTTCACAAAGGATAACAAGCTCGCCGGAATAATTGCTGTAGCTGACACTATAAAGGAAGATACACCGCAGGCCGTCAGCGAGCTCAAGAAAATGGGCATACATGTGGTGATGCTGACGGGTGACAACGAGATCACGGCAAGAGCAATTGCGGATCAGGCAGGTGTGGATGAGGTTGTTGCCGGAGTTTTGCCGGACGGGAAAGAGTCTGTTATCAAAAAGCTCATGGAGCACGGTAAGGTTGCTATGGTGGGTGATGGAATAAACGACGCACCAGCCCTAACCCGCGCTGACGTTGGAATTGCCATCGGGGCAGGAACGGACATCGCCATAGATGCAGCTGACGTTGTACTTATGAAAAGCAGTATCCGCGACGTTGCAGCAGCCATCAGAATTTCGAGAGCAACTATCAGGAATATCCACGAGAACTTGTTCTGGGCATTTTTCTATAATGTGATCGGAATCCCTCTTGCTGCGGGATGCTATGTGGCAGCCTTCGGATGGACGCTCAATCCGATGTTCGGGGCAGCAGCAATGGGACTTTCAAGCTTCTGCGTGGTATCGAATGCGCTTAGACTTAACTGGATAAAGGTTCATGACGGCTCGAGGGACAAGTCCGTGAAAAATGCTGTTGATTATAGAATTATTCAATCAGAAGAAGTTCGGGTTGATAATGATACAAAGGAAAATGATACAAAAGAAAAGGAGAATAAAGAAATGAAGATTAAGGTAAACGGAATGATGTGTCAGCACTGTGAGGCTCACGTAAAGAAGGCGCTTGAGGCAATTGACGGAATAGAATCAGCGGTAGCTTCCCACGAGGAGAATCTGGTAACCATTACAAATTCCAAGGACGTGGATGAGGCTGCTATTAAGGCTGCTGTTACGGAAGCCGGATATGAGTATGTTGGAATCATGTAATTGAGCGTAGATAGAGGCTTAGTGACATTTACTCATATAAAACGTGTAAATAGTTGTAATTATATTTCAAAGGTGTAAACACTTGTTTAGAGGTGTAAATGGTTGTATTGATAAGGGCGAAGAATATGTTCTAAAGCAGGCAAAGAGTGAGCTGTTTTCTCAATGCTACGAAAAGATATGGAAAGAACTTCCTGATGGAGAACGGGCAATTCTCAGAATAGTTGCTTCAGGTCCTAAGAAGAGAAAAGAAGTTCTTGAGGAGCTAGAAGGTAAGGGGAGTTATCAGGTAAATAGTACTGCGTTGAAGAAAATGGGGTTACTCGAAGATAGCTCAAAGTCATATGGTATAGCAGAGATTACATTGCCATTTTTCGGTGAGTATATTGAGAAGTATTGTTAATTATTATGAGGGCATTACATGAGAGTAATCGAGGCAATAAACAATAGACATAGTTATCGCGGAAAATACAAGCCGGATCCTGTTCCGAGGGAGGATCTCATAATAATAATGCAGGCGGGAGTGGCAGCGCCGTCGGGATGCAACAAGCAGACTACTAGTCTGATTTGTGTCGATGATCCTGAGATACTTGCGAAGGTAAAAGCGGTAATTGATCCGCCGATAGCTGAGACTGCGCCGGTTTTCATCTGCGTTCTGACTCAAAGAATCAACGCGTACAGGGACAGGTGCTATGCGGTGCAGGATTATTCCGCGGCAATTGAGAACATGCTTCTCGCCATAGTGGACCTGGGATATCAGAGCTGCTGGTACGAGGGACATATTACTGATGAAGACAGAATTGGAGATAAAATCGCGAAGATTCTGAACGTTCCCGACGACTATGAGCTGGTATGCGTTCTTCCGGTGGGCATTGCCGAGGGTGAGTCGGTAGCCCCGAAAAAGAAGGAGTTTGCCGAGAGAGCATGGTTTAATGGATTTCAGGGAAATTAATATATAAAAGCTGCATTTCTGCAGCTGAATTTTAGAGGGGTAGCTGCCGGATTGTTTTAAATCCGGCAGCTTGTGTTATGAAGAAAAGTTTCTAAAAGGGGTTTGCCAAGAGGTTTTGTGTTCCTCTTGATGTTCTTTATGATAATAGAGAATACTAAAATGAAACTAAAATTTTGTGGGCAAAGTGTGAAGATTCGGTGAATTTTGAGCCTGCGATAAACCATGCTCTTGAAGCGGTTTTTGCTCCTGCATCTGGGCGATGTACTCGATGGTGTAGTCGATTTCTTTTGCCAGGAACATAAGCCCTGCGAGGCCCACCACATCGTAGTTTTCGTAGGCGAGCTTCACCTTCTCCTCGATTTTCATAGTCACTGCATGTCTGGGATATCCCTGGAGAGCCGCTACAGCAGGCCTGAAATAGGCCTCATCCACATCCCCGAGGCAGTCGAAAAGGAAATCTATTCCCGCAGCATTTGCGGGATATTCAATTTTTTCAAGAAGTTCTACGCAGTTGCACGCGCTGAATTCGTTTAGATAGTTCTGAAAATTCAGAAATCGCGAAAGCGAAGTTCTGCCTCCGCGCACATTCTCAGCAATTTTCAAGATATCATTGTCAGAGAGAACCCGTTCGAAAATCGCGAAAGTTATGTCTCGCTCGTCAGAGGCTCTGCAATTGTTACCATTTTTATCAGATGTAAAATACTCATTATCCTCGTTAGCGAGGTCCTTCTCCCACAGATAGCGGACTCGGCCGAAGTCCTCTCTGTCGATGTAAAGGCCGAAGGTATGGCGCGCCTTGTAGTAACTGTCCTCTGCGTTTTTCGGAAGTGACTTATAGTATATGCCCCTGTCTTTGAAAAATGCATCAAGATCCCTTCGAATCTGAGGCATCTTCGCCTTAAAAGGGAGTTTGATTGCCGCGCCGTCTATCGCCAGAAGCTCATTTTTCTTCGCGTTATAGCCGCAGATCAGGTCCGCCGGCAGATATCCGCCAAGGATGCATATCCACTTGTTATCGTCGCTGACGCATACGTTTTTCAGCGTCTCACCATCTTTGGTCACATAGTCTGAAAAAGTGGATTTTTCAATGATCATCGAGACCTTCTCGTTGTTCAGTTCCTTTCCGAAGTGAGGAAATTTGTCATACTTTTCCTTTTGCTGTCCGGCTCTTTTCCCGGATAGAAGTGAGGGGAACATGCTTTTTAAAGATGAATATATGATGTAAAATGCTACTATTGAAAACACTGCCAGTGAAACAATGCCCTCAAAGATTTTTTGGTTTGAGACCAGATTAACTCCGTCAACCATAGCTGAGGCAAGCGATATGCCCATGAATATAATCCAGATGATGAGTATTGTTGCATTCCAGTCATCGGATGAATTGTTTCTCATTTTATAACTACTCCCAAATTCTTTCCCTGATATTACTTAATTACAAGCGTGTTAATAAAATAGCTTGTCAAAAATGCCTGCTAATAAAATTAGCTTTTCTTTAAATGCCTGCTGGAAATCAATGATTTCCCGGGAAGATATTATAACACTAAATTGGTGATAACATTAGGTAATTTCACGAAAATTTCATACTTGTTCGGGACAGAATGAGATATCTTGTATATAGAGGGATCTTGTATGTTGAGGCACTTAGTATATAGAGGTTAGGCCGTTTCCGCAGAATTCGGGAGGACGGGAAATGAAGAGCTTTTTCCAGAAAAACAGAATATGGCTGTTTGCTGTGGTGGTACTGGTTATTTTCATGTGTTCAGTATCAGTTATTGGCATGTGCAAAAATGCGAATAACGAGGCTGCGACAGATGAAGCTATTGTTATTCCTGCGTACAGCGGGACCGAGACCATCATACTAAATAATAATGTTCCTTCATTCGCTTCGTCGGAGATTACAAGCATATCTTATGAGAGATACGGCGAATTGGATGAGCTGGGTAGGTGTACTCCTGCCATGGCGAGCATCGGTGAGGATTTGATGCCGACTAAGGAGAGGGAGTCCATTGCCGAAGTCAAACCCACAGGCTGGAAGCAGAATAAGTACCCCGGACTTGTGGATACCGATCCTCCGTTTCTGTACAACAGATGTCATATGATTGCATATCAACTGACCGGGGAGAATGACAATTTGCAGAATCTCATAACCGGCACCAGATACATGAACGAGGCGATGATTCCCTATGAGAATGAGGTTGGAGATTATGTCCGCAGCACCGGGTATCATGTGATGTACAGGGTTACTCCGGTATTTTTGGGCGACAATCTCTTGTGTGACGGTGTCCGGATAGAGGCGCTTTCTGTAGAGGATAAGGGGAGAGGCGTAAGCTTTAACGTTTACTGCTATAATGTACAGCCAGGAGTGGTCATTGATTACAAGGATGGCAGCAATAAAGAAGAAGACGACAACTTTACAAGCCTGGAGGATTTCACAAAAGGAGTGCCAGATGGTGGTACGAAGGGTATCGGTGATGATACTACAAAGGGAATTCCTGATGATGGCGAAAAAGAAGTTACAGATAATACTTCAAAAATGATTCCTGATGATATTTCTTATTCTTATGTCGGCAACAGGAATTCTCACGTGTTTCACAGACCGGAATGTGACAGTGTAAACGATATGAAGGAGAAAAATAAGGTATATCTGGAAGGGACAAGAGATGACGCCATAGACCAGGGCTTTAGGCCTTGCCAGAGGTGTAATCCCTAAGAACATGCAAATGAAATCTCTGGTAATTACAGACTGGTCCCCGAGCAATAAATTATGATTGATAAATCAGTGTAAAACAGATTCAAATCCGTGTGGATGCGAATCTGTTTTTTTATGTCTGATACATTAAATACATAAATAATACCAATTATAAATGGGGACTATTCATAGGAGGGTGTGTCATGACAGATTTTATTGCTTTTTGCGGACTGGATTGTGAACAGTGTGAAGCTCGTATTGCTACAGTTAATGATGACAATTCACTAAGAGAAAAGGTAGCAAAGGAATGGACCGAGTTAAATGGAGTGGATATCACTCCCGAGATGATAAACTGTGTTGGCTGCAGACTTACAGGAGTTAAGACACCTTTTTGCCAGTCACTTTGTGAGATCAGACAATGCGCATTGGGTAGGAAGATGGAGACCTGCGGTTCATGTTCAGATATGGAGGCTTGCTCCATAGTTGGGATGATCATCAACAACAACCCTGAGGCTAAACAGAGACTAATGGAGGCGTAAAGAAGGAAAAAAATAAAAACCTCCAAAATGTGAAGATATTTCTCACCATGTCTCGTTTTTATAAATGAAAACAGTGTGATATATGTGTGATATTGGTACTGGTAAGATAACAGCATAAGATGAAACGAGAGGTGATGGATATGAAAAATACAATGTTTAAAAGAATCGCAATGGTACTTGCAGTTGTAGCACTTGTATCAGGAAGCGCTTTTAATAGAGAGAATATCAAAGTTGAGGCAGAGGAAACAAATGTGCAGATGATGGAGATCAGTTGCCCTCACTGCCACGAGACCATCACAGTTGATGTAATGAAGGATGATGCCCCGTGTGGTCACTGCCACGAGAATATTCACATTGACGGTTGATAAACCGATAAAGGGTATAGAGAATTCACGATTGGAGGGAGAAGGTTATGCGTAATATTTTTGAAAGTATAATGGAAGAATTCGGTATCATAAATACAGCATCTTATCACAGACCCTTCGGTAGCCTGAATGCGTCGGACTACAGCAGAATCGAGGCGGAGCTTATAAGATTTGCTGATAACGTAGCTATTACCACTTGATCCCTTATTTGGGAAAAGTGTGAAATGAATGTTAAAAAGGGGGCTGTTGCACTTGATTTAATCATCTAAAGCAACAGCTCCTTTTCTTTGAGGCAAAACCTGTCAATTATTTTGCTTTCAGTTTGTAGTGGAACTCAGTATTATTTCCAAAGCACTCCCAGAACTTAATATAGTAAGTGCCTTTTTTCACTTTAATTGTTGTGGATCTTTTGCCGTCTCTTACAGACCAGTTGGCGAGAACCTTCTTGCCCTTGCTATTGTATACATATATACGAACATCGGAACTACTATCGCCCAGAGCATAAGCTGTAATTTTCAACCTTTTCTTCTTGCCGGATATTACGACCTTACGGCAATTCTCTGTAGACTTATGGTTATTTGTTGCGGTATTGTAGGTGCAATCCACTAAGTATTCTGTATTTTCCTTATTGAATGCAAGGCCTTTCTTTGTTGTGAAAATCTTGTTGGGAGTGAAGGTTACGCTGTACTTTATAGTACTATTGTGTTGAAAAACGTCCCAAAACTTCAGGTAATGTGCACCGGCAGTAACATTGGCAGCTATAGTGAATCTGCCCGTGCCTGTTGATTGGTTCTGAATCTCTGATCCGCCGTAACTATCATAGAGAAAAATTCTAACATCTTCATTTGAACTACCGGTGATTGTAATACGTCCGGCAGATTCAGCATTGATGGTTCTGCAGTTTTCTTCATCCGGTAAATTGTTATATGCAGAGTTATAATTCCAAGTACCCGCGTTGTTAGTTTCCGTGTACTCTGTACCGAAAGCTATTATAGTGTTTGCTGCTTTAACATCAATCGGCTGTGCGAGTGTGATGCTCATTATCCCCGCAAGCACCAAACCCATGACTTTTTTCATACATTTCATTATAAATTCCCTCCTTTAAATGCAATCGTGTGAAATTCTAGCAGAAAATATCGATAAAAGCAAATCGCGTTTCCTAAAAATCTCGCCTAGACATTTATGTTTTCGATGGATTCTCCCTTTCAGTATTCTATGATAGATTACAATTGTAAACAATCTAATTGCAATAAATATTAAATGTGGTATAATCATCCGTGACAATGTTGATAATCTCAGATGAGGTAATGCGATGATCACTCTCTATCACGCGGGTTATGTGACAATAGAAAAACCGGATGTCCATTTTGGCAGAAAAAATGCCGACTTTGGGCAGGGCTTCTATACTACCGATGATCCTGAATTTGCATGCAGATGGGTCAGGGAGAAGTCCGGTTCAGACATAATCATCAATCGTTATGAGCTTGATGAAAGCGTGCTGAAGATTAAAACTCTTGAAAGAAACAGCGAGTGGTTTGAGTATATTTTTGCCAACAGAAGAGTAAAGCCGGATGTCTTTGCGGACTACGATCTGATCATCGGGCCTATAGCAAATGATACGATCTATGAAACTTTCGGCATCATCACCAGTGGATTCTTGTCCGAAGAAGAGGCGATGAAGCTTCTGATGGTGGGCGATTTTTCAAGGCAGATAGTCCTTAAGAGCGAGAAGGCAGCCGAGCATTTGAGATTTGTATCTTCTGAGATTTTGGGAAAAGAGAAAATTGAAATCAGTCGGAAGAAATACCTTGAGGATAATGAAAAATTCCAGGCGGAGTTCGCGAAAGCGATGAAGGAATTTGAGTAAGCGTAGATTTTTTGAAATCAGGAAGAAGCTTTTAGGAAATAGTTTGAAATATTAAAGAATGGGAGGCATTAGAAAAATGAGCAACTTTTTAGAACTTGCAAAGACAAGAAGAAGCGTAAGAACTTTTGATGGAAATATGCCGAGCGCGCAGGTCCTGGATGAACTGAAGGCGTTTGCTGATAATATTGAGAACCCTTACGGGGCAAAGATTAGATTTGTATTCCTGAACGCAGAGGAAAACAAGCTTTCAAGCCCGGTGCTTTCCGGTGAGAAGGTCTATGTGAGCGCGGTGACAAGTAAGCAGGAGCATGTTGAGGAAGCTTATGGGTACAGTTTTGAAAAGCTCTTGATTAAGGCTCATGAGCTGGGGCTTGGAACTGTATGGATCGGCGGAACCATGCCAAGAGAAAAGTTTGAAGCGGCGTCCGGTCTTGGAGAGGGTGAGTTCATGCCTTGCATAAGTCCGCTCGGCAGCACAGCAAAGCGGATGTCTGTAAAAGAGACACTCATGAGAAAAGGTGTGAAGGCTGATTTCCGCCACAAATTTGAGGAGTTGTTCTTTGTGGGCGATTTTGAAACACCCATGAGCGAGGAGTATGCAAAGGAGCATGGTATATACGATGCTCTTGAGGCAGTTAGAATCGCACCTTCGGCAGTAAACAAGCAGCCCTGGCGAGTTGTAATTGCCGGAGACAAGGCACATTTTTATGAAAAGCATGACAAGGGCTTCACGACTCCAGACTATGACCTTCAGAAGATAGATGTAGGTATTGCTATGTACCACTTAGAGAGCCAGCTCATCTCAGAGGGCAAGTCACCTGAACTAATTGTACAGGCTCCGGCAATCACTACACCTGATCAGATGGACTATGTGGCAACCTATAAGATATGATTTACGATCGTACGATTTACCTGACATAAAGAAATTGTTAAAAATGACAGATATTTGATATAAAAACACTCATGCATATCGTACACTCTGTTTCAAGATGCTGAAATCAATTGTTTCCGGGTTGAAAGGAGTACGAAGGAAATGAGTAAGAAAATCAGGCTTAGTCCCGATCAGGTTAAGGACTTTGTAAGAGCAGCTTCAAAATGCGACTTTGACGTAGATATTTCCTACAATCATCTGACTGTAGACGCTAAGTCTCTACTTGGAGTTTTTGGAATGAATTTCAGATATCCGCTTAAGGTTAGCTATAGAGGATATAATCAGGATTTTGAGAATTATCTTGCAGAGCATGTGGTGGCATAAAAGTTGCGCAAGTTGCGCAAATTTATGCTGCCTTTTTTGTGATTATTCAACAAAATTTTCAGAAGGATTATTGTGACTTAATCCGATAGAAATACCAACTCTTTGAATGCTATACTAACAGTACATTGATTGCGCAATCGGTTGCGCAACTTTTGCGCAAAAAAGGGTATTGCAAAAAGGGAGGTATAAAGTGAGAAAGGATAGTTTAAAGCGAAAGGTGACAAGGGGGATAAGCGTCACCGTCATGGCACTGGTGGCATTGGCACAGATCGGAACATCTGCATGTGCTGCAGAAGAGAATGAAATTACAGGAGAAGAAACTCCGGTCGATGCAGAAATTTTCGTTGAAAAGGTGCCCGGATGTGATGAGGATTTTATCACCGGTGTCGATGTTAGTTCTTATATCGCACTGAAAAATGGTGGTATAAAGTTTTACAATTATGAAGGGGAGGAACTTGATGACCAGGGATATTTTAATTTCCTTAGTTCTTGCGGAGTTAATTTTGTGCGTCTGCGCGTATGGAATGATCCTTGCGATGAGAATGGAAACGGCTATGGAGGAGGGAACTGCGACCTTGAAAAAGCTAAACGAATTGGACAGTGGGTCACCAATGCGGGAATGAGAGTTCTCATAGATTTCCACTATTCTGATTTTTGGGCTGATCCCGGAAAGCAGACTGCACCCAAGGCGTGGGCAGATCTGGGGACAGATGAAAAGGCAGCAGCACTTAAGGATTATACAAAAACAAGTCTTAACACACTTCTTGAAGCCGGTGTCGACGTAGGCATGGTACAGGTTGGAAATGAGACTAATAACGGAATTGCCGGAGAGAGCGGGAACGCCGGTATGGTGAAAATGTTTGCCGCAGGAGCTGAAGGTGTCAGGGAGATATCGGAAGAAACAGGAAAGGACATACTCGTAGCAATCCATTTCACTAACCCTGAGAGCGGCAGATATTCAGGATATGCAAAAATGCTTGAGGATGGCGGTGTTGACTATGATGTATTTGCATCTTCCTACTATCCTTACTGGCATGGAACTCTTGATAATTTGAACAGCGAACTTAGCAAAGTTGCTGAAAAATATGGAAAGAAAGTTATGGTCGCAGAGACCTCATATGTATATACACTTGAGGACGGAGATGGCTGTGAGAATACAGAATCACAGGACGACTATGATGGGGGAAAAGAGCCCTTTAATTTTGATGTATCACCTCAGGGACAGGCTGACTCGGTAAGGGCGGTAGTTAATGCAGTTGCGTCAGCGACAGGTGGTATTGGCGTATTTTACTGGGAACCCGCATGGCTTCCGGTTAACCAGGATAAAAAGGATGAACTTGGCGAGGATGAATTCCTTGCTGCAAATAAGGAGAACTGGGAAACCTACGGAACAGGCTGGGCATCAGACAATGCAGCCGGCTATGACACAGATGTGAATAGATGCGGCGGCGGTGGCGGAGCTGTTGTTGAAAATGAGGCATGGTTTGACTTTACAGGACATCCTCTGGCATCCGCAAAAATGTATAGCTATATGCGAACCGGTGCGAAGGCTGAACTTAAGATAACAGCAATCAGTGCAGATAAGATCACTGCAGAATATGGAGAAGAGATAAAACTGCCTGAAACAGTTATGGTAAAATACAACGACAATACTTCAAAAGAAGTGACGGTTGTATGGAACAGCGAAGAATTGGACGCTGCGAAGAATGCCGGCGCCGGTGAGTACACAATCACAGGAACGGCGGAGGTTGACGGTGAGCAGGTGGAAACAACCTGCAAACTGGAAATAAAGGCTAAAAACTACCTTGTTAATCCGGGCTTTGAAGAAGGAAATACGGGATGGGAATTAACACCCAGCGTAGAGACAAATGAAATTGCCATAAAACAGGATACTTCAAATACCCACTCGGGTGAGTGGTGCATGAAGTTCTGGTACGGAACCGCTTTCGATTTCGATATTAAGCAGACAGTTACTCTTGATAAAGGTATATATAGCCTTGCCGTATTTTTAGAAGGCGGGGATGCCGGTGAGAGTGATGAATTCAAGCTTTATGCAATCCTTGACGGTGTGGAAACATCAGACGCTACTACGCTAAATGGTTGGCAGGAGTTCACTAATCCTACGATAAGCAATATTGTGATCAAGGAGGATGGTACAGAGCTGACAATTGGCGCATATACTAAAGCCTCTGCAAAGTGTTGGGGAGCATGGGATGATTTTGCATTGACAAGGATAGGCGATATCCAGGAAAATAGTGAGGAAGAACCCAAGGAAAATTCAGCTACCACAGAGACTACTGAAAGCAAAGATAAAACTGAAAACAATAGTAAATCCGAAAATGCACCAACTGAAGAAAATAAGACTTCAGGCACAACCGGAATCCAGGAGAATAAAACTCCCACAGTGGATACACCTGCAGAGGAGACTGAGGTAAAGGTTACTAAGGTTAAGCTTAACAAAAAGAAGAAGACTCTGAAGGTTGGCAATAAGTATCAGCTCAAGGCAACAGTCAAGCCTACTGATGCAACAAATAAAAATGTGACCTGGAAGAGCAGCAACAAAAAGGTCGCAAGAGTTAGCAGCAGCGGAAAAGTTACTGCGGTATCCAAAGGAAAGGCCACAATAACAGTAGTGACCAAGGACGGAAAATTTAAAGCAAAGTGCAAAATAACAGTTAAGTAAAAAATCATGGCAATAACAAAGACAATGACGGAGGGAGCTCCCTGGAAACACATCCTGAAGTTCTCCCTCCCGGTTCTTGCAGGATCACTTCTGCAACATCTTTTCATCCATACTGCGTGCAGTGGGGGACAGTGCAGCGACGTGCAGGATTGCTTTGATTAATATAGTGCTTTCCATGTACATCCCACTGTTTGGAGTATTTCAGGGAACCGGTCACAGCGGAATCCCGACCATTGTTGCAACCTGTGCGCTGGGCATCAGAGTTGTAGTTGTATATCTGTTCCGCTACAGCGATATTTTCGGACATACTATCATCTGGTGGAACGGAATTTTTGGCTTTGGCCTCGGATTCATGATAACATGGAGTTACTACCTGAGCGGTAAGTGGAAGAGCACGAGATTTTCGCGCTAGAGTGAATAATTGTAAGAGGCTATTATGGACAGAAAGAACCAATTAAAATATATATTACAGATGCAGATGGCACAGATGCTTTATGGAAGAAACGGTGTGGATGCCCTTGTGAAAACCTGCAGCGTCGTAGCAGTAATTCTGATGTTTATAAACATTTTTTTTAATAACACAGTACTTTACTTCATGTGGGTGGGACTTGCAGCCTACGCTATTTTCAGAATCATATCAAAGAATATACCTAAGAGGCATGCTGAAAATCGGAAATTTCTTGAAGTCACATCACTGCCGAGAAAACGTGTGAACTTCATGAAAATGCAATGGAGGGACCGTTCCACGAGCAGATATTATATCTGTGCAAAGTGCAATCAGCAGATAAGAGTACCGCGTGGAAAGGGCAGAATTGAGATAAGATGCCCCAGGTGCTCAAACAAATTCATCAAAAAGACTTGATGGAGAATTAAATATATGCAAGCAGCCCATAGACCTTTCCCGGCGGGAAGGTCTATTTTTTTTATCTTTTTTTTATAGAATGATAATGGTTTTGTACAGTATTTGTTGCAATACTTTAACTATGAGTAATGTGGAGATTTTATGGCCTGAACGGGCTTAATGCATATTCCTGACAACAGGGGGTCAGAGGTGAAAAGAGGGCTGATAATAACAATAAATCTTTTAATAATGGGATTTATTCTGTTCTTTATCATCAGGTATGCGAACGCTAAGGCAGAAGAGAGCAACAAGAATGAGATTATTGCCTTTGAAAAGATGACCGTGACTACAAATCAGATCATCACCAATTACCTTGAGGATGAACAGCGTCTTTGTGATGTCTGGGCGAATTATATCAATCGCTCAGCGGAAGATGGCGCCCCGATGACAGCAGAGGATGCTGTATCCTATATCAGGAAGGCTAAGATTTCTTCGGAGATAGAGGGGCACCTTATCTTTCTTGACAGTCCCAGACGGGAAGGTCTCTCTACAACGCCCACAGTGTCTGATCCAAGTGACTATTCGGTTACTTACAAGAATATAAATATCTTTGACAACATAGAAAGTGAGAGCGATTCAAACGGCACTGTCAGTCTGACAAGAGCCTACACAAACCCCATGAACGGAGTGCAGTCCATTGCATTTTTAAATAATGTTACTGTTCTTGAAGAAGAGGGAGGTGCGCCAAAGGAAGGTCTTTTGATGCGCGTTGTTCCTTTGAGTCGCCTTGAGCAAAAGCTTGTTTTCCTAAAGGGTGAGTACGAGAATGTTGAGATAAGTCTCGTCGACAAGAAAGGTAATTACGTCGTTCATGGAAAGTCCTTTAAGAACAGCAATTTCTTTGAGTACTACAAGTCATATAATGCGGCCACGGCAGAGGAATATGAGCATGTGACCAAAGAGATAGCCAGTGGCACAGGAACCATGACTATCAAGAACTTTAAGAAAGAGGACTGCATTTTATCTTATACGCCTCTTGAGACTATGAAGACATGGGTTCTGCTGGCGTATATTCCTGCGAATGATCTTGTGGCAAGCCGTTCGATAGACTGGCTGCTTCTTGGCATAGCGACTCTTGGATTTTTACTTCTTTTAATCTTCAATTCAATCGTCATGATGATCTACAACCGCGAGCTGTCGGAGGCTGCGAAGCAGGCGAATCAGGCAAATGAGGCCAAATCCAACTTCCTATCCACCATGTCCCATGACATCCGTACGCCGATGAATGCGATACTTGGCTTGAACGAGATGGTTCTAAGGGATTCCAAAGATGACAACATCAGAATGTATGCGGAGAGCATCAGAACTGCGGGAAGTACGCTCCTTGGCATCATCAACGATATTCTTGATTTTTCCAAAATTGAAGCGGGAAAAATGGAGATAATCAACGTTGATTACAGCTTTGTTTCGCTTCTAAATGACCTTATAAATATGGTTCAAAAGAAAGCCGAAGATAAAGGATTGTCCTTTAATTTGGATATTGATAAAAATGTTCCCATGGTCCTTAACGGAGACGAGATCAGGATCAAACAGGTTATTATCAACATTCTCTCAAATGCAGTTAAATACACCAAGGAGGGAGGCATAACCTTCTCTGTAAAGGCTAACAAGCTTCAGGATAAGCCGAATGCGGTCATGCTCAGAGTAAGTGTAGCTGACACTGGTATAGGCATAAAACCCGAAGATCTTGATAAACTGTTTGTCGCTTTCCAGCGTATTGAGGAAAAACGGAACAGGAACATCGAAGGAACAGGCCTTGGAATGACTATCGTTCAGAGATTCCTCGATATGATGGGCAGTCGACTTGAGGTTCAGAGCGAATATGGTAAGGGCTCGGTTTTTTCCTTTGAACTTGAGCAGAAGGTCGTAAAATGGAATCCAATCGGCGATTACGAGGAGGCCTTCAGACGTTCATCAAGTACGCTTAATAAGTATCATGAAAAGTTCACGGCACCGGATGCGAGAGTACTTGTGGTAGATGATACTGCTGTTAATCTCACGGTGTTTGTAAACCTGCTTAAGAGGACCGGGATACAGATAGATACTGCGGAAAGCGGTGATGAATGCATATCGCTTTTTAGAAGTAAGAGTTATGACGTCATTTTCCTGGATCACATGATGCCGGATAAAGACGGTATAGAGACACTCATGGAGATGAAGGAAATAACCGATACACCTAATATGGGGGTTCCTGTAATCTGCCTTACTGCCAACGCGATATCCGGTATGCGCGAGATGTACACAAATGCCGGATTCGATGACTATCTCACGAAACCTATTGATGCCGAGCGGCTGGAGATGATGCTGCTGCAGTATCTTCCGGAGGATAAAGTGACGGTTACATCTGATGATGGCGATGCTGACGAGAATGAGCTTCCGGATTTTCTGTATGGAATAAAGGGGCTCGACGCAGATGCTGGTATGGATTACTGCGGCGATGCCGAGGATTATCTTATGGCTCTTGAAACGTTCCTTGGCAGTGCGGATAAGAAGGCCGAAGAAATTGAGAAATTCTGGGCTGAGCGAGATATCAAAAACACAACTGTAAAGGTTCACGGGCTTAAGAGTTCCTTCCGGGCGATAGGTGCGCTGAAGCTCTCCGAATTTGCCGCGGAGCTTGAGAGGGCCGGAAACGACGGCGATACAGACAGACTGGATAAAGATCTTGGCGAACTGATTTCCGGATACAGGGAGCTGGTGAAAGAGCTGGAACCTTTAAATGATCTGTAGGATGTGAATAACTATTGACTGACCTAAGGAATCTTCCGCAAGTGGAGTGCTCTTAGGTCCGGAAGAGAGGTAATTCTTATGAAAAAAACTTTGAGAATGGTAGTTTCTTTGAGCATGGTCATTATGCTTCTTTTACAGGGCTGTGGCAGCCCAAAGAAAGGGGACGCGCCTTTTGCTCCGAAGTACGACAAGGATACTGAGTTCTCATTAACCGTTGCGGGCAGTTACGGTAACTTTGAGTCGCTTGAAGCAGAATTTGAGCGCTTCTACGAATACTATCCGAACGCCAATCTTCAGTATGTAACGATGGATGATTATAAAAATGTCATCCCCAGCGCTCTCGTAAGCAGTGAGCCGCCGGATATTTTCACTACAAACGGCTCGATGATCGGTGACGAAAAGTATGATGCCATGTTTGAAGCTTGCGAGGTTTTCTCCGACTCTTCCGTGGGTATCGATTATTCATGTATCAGAGATTCCCTGATAAGGACTACGGATTCGGGAGATGTTGTTATGCTCCCGATTTTCACCACATCCTACGGAATGCTTGTCAACATGGATATCTTTGAAAAAGAAGGGCTGAAGGTTCCGAATAATTTTAAGGAGCTTATGGATGTCTGTGCCAAGCTTAAAGCTGCAGGCTATGAATCTCCCGTGATGGGACCTGACGTGTTCAGCGGATCGGGACTGTTTAACTGTTTTGCCTATCCGATGTTTGCATATGATGTAATGAAGAACAGTGATAAAGTCGACGCTCTTAATAATTTGGAGTCGGCATCGGGAGAGATGATGAGGCCTGCTCTTGAGAGGCTTTCTGAATTTGTTAACTCTGACTGCATAGATATTGCAAAATGTCAGGAGGAGATAACCGACGAATATGAAGCGGTTATCATGCGATTTTTCGAGGGCGATGTACCTATGATGCTTGCCACAGGTGATGTGGTTTCGGGAACGGGCAAGAGAGAGAGCAAATCCGATGCCTTTACCGCAAATCCTTTTAAGTACAGATTCTATACCGCGCCTGCAGGTGACGATGACGGTTATTTCATCAATTCCATCAGCATTTGCTTTTCAGTTAACAAAAACAGCAGGAATCTCGACATGGCCAACGAATTCATGAGATTCCTGATCAGCAAGAAAGAGCTCAGTAACATGGCAGCGTCCAAGCGCCTGATCACACCTATAGATGATTTTTCGACTGATGAACTTTATTCGTCACTTGCGGATATACCGTCAGACAGGAGCTTCAGTGACAAGGAGACCGGCCTTATGGACCCGGCGGTCAGACAGTTCAGAGCTGCGATATATGCAGTCGGCAACGGAACCATGACAGTGGATGAGGCTGTTGCTGCGTACGGAAATATTCCGGAGGAATGAAGGAGGAAATAGATCATCAGAATTTTCGTTTTGGTATAGCTTTTTTACGATAAAGTTTCGTAACTCCGTGTTTATTTATCAAATTGGAAAATTATAGCGTGCCATATTGCGTTTCTGAATATACATAATATCGACCGGTTTTAATATCATATTCTTATCAGATAAGTGTAAAACGATACAGAATAAGTGAATCGTATCGGCTTTACAGTTTGTTGTGATAAAAGTGTGATATAAGGATTGGTAATATATCACCATAAGAAACAGAAAGCAGGGGTGGTAGCTATGAAGAAGGTATTTGTAAAAAGAATCGCAATGGTAGTTGCAGTAATGACAATCGTTTTAGGTTTTGGTTTTGCTACAAACATGAAGGTAGCTGAGGCTAAGTCACAGATGATGGAAATTACATGTCCTCACTGCCATGAAAACACAACAGTAGATGTTATGCTGGATGATGTTACATGCAGCCACTGCCACGAAAATATCCATATTGATGGCTGATAAAATACAAACAAGAAGAGCAATTCTTCTTTAAAACTCCTAATTCTATATAACCAAAGATGCCCTGATCAGAGATGGTCAGGGTATTCTTTTGGGGAAAGATTCGTGTATAATGGAGTTCAGTAATGTTTTCAGAAGGAAGTGAAGGAACAGAAATGAAGGACGAAATCATACTTGATGAAAAGAAGCTGGCGCTGCTTGATCTGATCGACAAGGCAGGAAAAGGAAGCATAGAGGCAGCAGAGCAGGTAGCTGAAGCATATTTTAAGGGAACCTATGAGGGAAAGCCGAACCTCGCAAAAGCTAAGAAGTGGGCTTCTTATGCCGCAAAGCATGGGAGTGAGAAGGCTGCAGCGATACTGAAGGAAATATCAGAATAAGAAAGAGGGTATAGATTATGAATGAAAAGAAGCTTTACAAGAGTCATGATAAAAAGTTGTTCGGTGTATGCGGCGGCATAGCTGATTATTTTGGTATTGATCCCACATGGGTTCGAATCGGTATGGGGCTCGCGGTATTCTTTACGGGAATCGGAATCCCTGCGTATATCATAGCAGCACTGGTTATGGATGATGACCCCAAGTATATCGAGGATAAGTCCTATAACGATAGGTCCTATGACGATAGCAGGGTAGTCGATAGTACTGCCACATTTGTGGATGATGAGCCTGCCGGTTATCAGCAGGCCCAGCAGTATGAGAGTGATGAACCGATTGGATTTAATCCTTATGATGGAGATAGATGATTTATTATAGGTACATATCGTCAATTCCAATTAGCTTACAATCTGTGGCATGTTCTTTCACATACTTTGAGAAGCCTCCAAGTGAAAAAATACATAATATAGGATTTGTAGCAGGAAGATATTTTACTTTATCCATAAGATTTTCATAATCACTTTTTTCAAATGGGGTTTTTTTGAATTTACATTCGCCTATAAGTTTTATGTTCTTTCCATCTTTTCCAAGCAGATCTATCTCGATCTGCTTTTGCTTTCTGTCCTCATCAAGAACAGAATCCTGATAGTCTGTAATCTCAGTGAGAAGTGGTAGAGCATCCTGTCCGGCATGCATCAGTAGGTATTCCTTTGCCATTTTCTCAAAGATTTTTCCCATGAAATCATGCAAATGATCTTTAACGTTTGCCCTATAATATGCTTCGCCGTTATCAGCGTTGATAAGACTGGTAGCTCTGTTAACATAACGGAACCAAAATTCAAGCATACTGTCATTCAGAACATAATAGGGTTTCTTTGATATTCTCTTCTCAAGTATTTCTGCATTCGTCAGAACTTTCAGCGGATAGGTCACATCATCAGACCCGACACAGGAAGCAATTTCACTATTCTTTGTATGGCCGGTGGCAACAGCGGAAATAATGGAATTGTATATCGCCGGACTCTGTCTGTCGCTTGTCACAACAGTCTTTATCTGCTCTTCTGAAAAATAGCCACCAATAGAATAGAACTGTTCAATGATATTGTCCTCAAGGCTCTCAGAGGTATTGAACTGCTCAATGTATTTTGCCACACCGTTAGAGAGGCCATAGCAGATGGCTTTTTCCTCATTTGAATATCCATCAAGGAACTCAGCAGTCTCAAGATAGTTGAATGGCTTAAGTTTAAGTTCAAGATCACTTCTTCCATGAAGAGGTGCAGACTCAGCAAGAACTTCATCCTTCATAAAACTTACGAGAGAACCGCAGAGTATGAAGAACATCTTGCCGTTTCTCCATTTTGTATCAATCTCTTTTTGAAGCACAGATTGGATATAGGGACACTGTTTTGCCAGATATGGATATTCATCAATAAAAAAGATGATTCGCTCATTTTCAGCTCTCTTTCCGACAAAATCAAAGAGCTTTTCAAAACTGTTGAAGCTGATATCTCCAAGCATATCAGGAGCAAGCGCAGTAAGTACTGATTCCGTCATCAATGACAACAATTCAGTTTCACTGCGTTCTACGGATGTAAAGGATATGCTCTTACAATCATGTTCGCTTACGAACTTGTTTATGAGTTTGGTCTTTCCAATCCTTCGTCTTCCATAGAGGACAGTCATAACAAATCCGTCCTGCTTATATTTTTTATCAAGTATCGTAAGTTCTGTAGTTCTTCCTCTGAAAATGTCCTTCATGACAGTCCTTTCTTTTACCAAAGCGGATTTCACCGAAATGGATTTCGGCGAAATGGATTTCGGTTAATTGTTATTGTATATATACTGACGTAAAAAAGCAAGAATAGTTCTAAAATGGCAGGACTATGTCCGGAAATTTATATGTACATTGTTTATACAAATTTAAGATTGATGCCTAACGGAATATAGTAAAATTTAGGAAATAACTTTAAGGTGCGAGGGGGAATAGGCTCATGAAGTATAGTATTGACACATACAGGCTTTACTCAAGTGAAAAGATTTTTTCATTTTGTATAAGAGTAAGAGTGACAATGAAAGATGAAGTAGATATTGATGTACTTAGAAAGTCCGTCAATACAGCTATGCAGCGCTACCAATACTTTGCAAAAGAAGTGGCCCTCGGAGAGGATGGCGGATACGATCTTATCCCTAATAAAAGAGCTGTTGTGGTGATTGAGGCACCGGAAAAGCTTCCGGATCTTTGCAGCGAAGAAGTGAACAGGCATCTCCTTTATTTGGACTGCAAGGGAAGGGATATCTTTTTTAACATAAGCCATTCTATGTGCGGCGGAAAAGGCATGATGCCTTGGATCCAGACTACCCTGTATCAATATGTTGCCGATAAATACAGCATTATTCCCGATGCGCCGGGCATTAGAAAACCTGACAGTGAGCTTCTTCCCGGAGAAACAGATGAACCGACCATAGATATGCTTCTTGATGAAAAGCCCATATATACATACAAGAGTAAAAATCCTGTTGTAATGCTGCTGGACTACTTAAATGGTATGTTCAATCCTTTTATGCGGGATCCAATTTACTATCAGTTTACGTTTGAACAGAGTGATATTATGGCTTTTGCCAAGCACAATGATTCAAGTGTCGCGGCTTTTTTCCTCATGACCTTAGCCATGGCGCTTAACAAAGTTCTTCCGGACAAATATAAGATTATTGGGGGCGAGACAGCTCACTTTCCGGGTGCTGACATTGGGCTTCCAAGCAGTTATCATGATCTGCTAAGCCATGTACATATAGATTATGACAGGAAATATTTTGACTATGACATTGATAAGCTTGGAACCTACACCCGCAGCCAGATAATTCTTCAGACTGATCCAACCGTAAGTAACTACCAACTTCGTAAGCATTTTGACTTTTTAGAGGAAATAGATAAGATATCCGGTCAGAAGAACAAGATAGCTGCTTATGCACAAAAAGACCCCTCCAAGGGCAAGGAGGCTCAGCACGGAACCTTTATATCGAACTATACAGGCTGGGCTGACTTTGGAGAAGTTGCGGATTATATAGAGTCATATTTCGCGATGGTGGACGGACATCTTCTACTGGAGGCATTGTCCATGTCAGATAAGATTTTCCTATCATTTATGCAACTGATCAGAGATACAAAATATGTGAACGCTTTCTGTGAAGTCATGGACGACCTGGGTATTTCTTACAAAATGGAAGGACCTTTTCCCAATATCAGACCGAAACACCGGCTGCCTCGCCAGTAAAAATGCATCATGTATAGTGTGTGATAATTGTGTGATATTTCAAGGAGTATGATGATATCAGAACAAAGGACAAGGGCAGCCGAGGTGGCGACGCTTTATCGAGGCAGGCCCGATGTCAAAAGGACGAAGCAGCCAGCGAAGGTAGCGATGCTTTACCGGAGCGAAGGCCAAGGTCCTGCGGTTCAGTTTGAGGGGAGAGATATCCAGGGCGGCGCACGCTTCACCCGATGGTATCACAACAAAAAAATCATCTACAGCAGCGGCGAATTTTTTCACCTAAGCCACGGGATGCGACACTGAGAAAAGCCGGCGGAATGTCGGCTTTTTTCAGTGGTGGGGATTGTAATTATCGGAAATTTAAGATGAATTTTATAAATATATAAAGCATGGAGTTTATAATTATTTATGCCTATAATTGACAGAAAGGTAGTTAGAATATTATTCCTGAAGATAGAAAGAATGAGATTATAAAAGCAATAACAGAAGTAGAGTTTTCTCATATGAAACTAGATGATACTTCAAGCATTGCGTACCGGTTAAATAGGAATATATAGAAAGTGTTTGGGCATTGAGTGAGACGGTAAGATATGGGAATCATTGATGGATTACTAAATAAAATAAGGCCTAAAGGTACTCCGGCAGAGTCTTCTGATGATTATTATGAATATTGCCCCCACTGTTATGCAACGCTCTCTCTCCAGAAAGGCTACGATCCTTCTCTGAAATACTGGGTTTGCAAAGGCTGCGGGGAGATGTTGATAAATCCTGATATAGAATCGGATATAGTATGGATCTGTGATGAGTGCGGTGCAGTTATGAATGAGCAGGAGGGATTTAGCGAAGAGACTCCCGAATGGAAATGCACGGAGTGTGGATTCGTTAACAAAATAGATCCCAGCGAGATATATCTTACCGAAGATGAATTTCAAGCAGAGGCAAGGAGTCCGTATCGAGGATTGTCTGATGAGGATATTCTTGAATTGTCGCTATACCAGGAGCAGGAATATATAGGTGGTAAGGAGAATGTCATTCTTGTAAAACATCGGGAAACCGGGGAGCTTTTTATAAAAAAACTCCTCACAATTTACAATAAGAGCATATATGCTTACCTTATGGATCACCCGATATCAAACATGCCTCGGGTTATCAAAATGTATGAGAGCAGCAACTGTCTCGTGGTGATTGAAGAATATATCAAGGGAAAGACGGTTGAGGCAATTTTGGAAAGTGGTCTCATATCTGAGAAAAAGGCAGTGCATATCACTGGAGAAGTATGTCGGATTCTGGATGATCTCCATAATTTATCGACGCCGATTATCCACAGGGATGTAAAGCCGTCCAACATAATTATTGATGACAATGAGAATGTGTATCTTCTGGATATGAATGTTGCTAAGTGGTTTGACCCGGATAAAGCGGATGATACGAGATACATGGGAACGCAGTATTATGCTGCTCCCGAGCAGGTTGGTTATGGACTATCTGCATCCTCTGCAAAGTCAGATATCTATGCGGTCGGGATGTTACTTAATGTAATGATAACTGGGAAGTTTCCTAAGGAAGAGAAGGCAGCAGGTGCTGTATGGAATGTTATTGAGCGGTGCATAAGTCTGGATGCGGAAAACAGATATACAGCCAAGGAGCTTATTGCTGAACTTAAAAAATTGAAGGATAGAAAAAGTGCAGAAGAAGCCTACAGATGAACTAAATGATATTCTTGAAAATATGAGGCCGGATCAGCTTGATTCCTATCTGAAGGATAACAGCAAGTACATGGCTGATAATAAGAAAGCATTTTACTATTATATGAAGGATGTTCTGGATGAGAAGAATATCAAGTTGAAGGATGTCTATTCTTTTGCCGGAGTGTCTGAATCATATGGCAGTAAGATAGTCACGATGGAAAAGCATACAAAGGACAGAGACCTGATAATAAGGCTTTGCCTGGCGGGACATTTTAACTGGGATGAGACCAATAGGGCTTTAAAACTGTATGGAATGACAGAATTATATGCCAAGGATCCAAGGGACGCGTGCATTATTGTAGCCATAAACAATAGAATATTTGATCAGTATGAAATAGATGATCTGCTGACAAAACAAGGGTTGAAGAAAATTACAGCAGATGAACAATAGTACAATTTGATTGATTTCCCCACCATTTCGGTGGGGATTTTTTGTGCCCGGAATTGATAAATTAAAAGTAGAAGTACAGAAAATGCTTACGCAGCGTAAACAAAAAGTAATTTGATAAGGACAATCCCAGTACTTACCATAAAAATAGGAGATATGACGGCATGGGGGATAAGGTGAATTTAGGACAGTTTATTTCATCACGAAGAAAATATATGAGGCTTACACAGGAAGAATTAGCAGACAAGATAGGAGTTTCCAAGTCTGCTGTAGCTAAATGGGAGACAAACGGAGGACTTCCAGATAGAGATAATCTTCATCGTTTGGCCGAAATCATGAATGTTTCAGTAGACGATTTGCACAGGATAATTGAACATGCAGGGACCAGAGAGGCGGATTTGAATATAAATATCACACCGGAAGTAATAGCTATTCTTGAGTCATATGGCTATAAAGTCATACGGCCTGATGAGGAAAGAGGTGAATGATAATGGGAATACAATTTTTATCTGTAAAGTGCCCGGAATGTGGGGCAAATCTTTCAATAGAGAATGGCAGGGAATCAGCTTTCTGTTCGTATTGCGGGGCCAAAGTTATTGTCAATAACGAGAATGAGCATATTTATCGCAATATAGACGAAGCCAGAATCAAAGAAGCTGAAACGGATAGGTTGATAAAACTTAAGCAGCTTGAAATGGAGGAGAAGGAAAGTGTATCCCAAAAGGTGTTTATAATTTTATGGCTTGCAGCAACAGCGATATTGCTCCTAATTGGAATTGTAGGAATGGCTATTCATAATTCAGGAATGGGACTATGTATTTTGCTTGCCATGAACGTTGGATGCATTGGAGTACTAGTGCTATTAACAAAGAACAAGAATAAGAGAAGAATTATAGCCGGTACTAATGAAGCTGTCATTTCAAGTGCTATGGCGGACAATTCAAATAAAAATTATAACAGCATAGCTATGTTGTTCAGAGGAGCAGGTTTTTCAAATGTAAAAGTGGTGCCATTACATGATCTTAATGTGTTTAATCAAATGAAAAATGGTCAGGTGGAGTCGGTTACGATCGATGGTAATAGTGAGTTTGAGGAAGGGGATGTTTTTTCTAAAAATGCGAGTGTGTTGATCACCTATCACTGCAGATAGGAGAAAGGAGCATGATATGGCATTTTGTTCAAACTGTGGTAAAGAGGTCAAGGATGGCGAGAAGTTCTGCACCAATTGCGGTGCGGCATTGGGAAATAATAGTTCAGGTTTTAACCAACAACCTGTTCCTACTTACAACTCATCACCTCAGATTTCTTATGTGAACAATAATCCCGTACAAAAGAAAAAAGGTAAGAAGGTATGGTTAGTAGCAGTTGTACTGATTATTCTAATCGTAGCAGTTGCAGGAGGATCGAAGCGTAAAACATCTCAGGAAAACAAAGCCATAGAAAAAGCATCAACAAGCGTAGACAGCAATGACAATAAGTCGGTAGCCAAGGAGGAGAAGAAAGTCGAGCAGCAGAAAGCATCCGATAGTAAAGCTTCAGAGGAGAAAGAACAGAAGCAGGAGGAGCTGAAGGAAGAGGAAGTGGCGGAAGAGGAAGCAAAGGTAGAAGCGAGTGTAGAAGAACCACAAGAAGAACCCGTAAAAGAGGAAGCGAAGTCGGATGCCGTGGATCCTAACCTAAAGGCTTTTTTGGATTCTTATGAGAGCTTTATGGATGATTATGTGGCCTTTATGAAAAAGTATCAGTCAGGAACCGGGGATGCATTAAGTATGCTGACTGAGTATACCGACATGTTGACCAAGTACCAGGATTTCTCTGATAAGATAAATGCTTATGACACTAACAAAATGTCAGATGCAGATTACAAGTACTATATGGAAGTGACTACAAGGGTGCTGAGTAAAATGTCGTCACTGTATTAAAAATGGCCTAACATCATTATTTGCATGTTCATTTGATGATGGGGATTGCGAGGTTATGACATGATAGATGCGAACCAGGCTTATGCATTATTTAAAAGCGTAGTTGATTTTCCCTTAACTTGTATGGTTAAGAATGGATTAAGTGATGATGCCTGGAGCAGGACATGGGTTAAGGCTTAATGACTCTCATCTCCGCAACTCAAGCCTGGAGGAACCTTTTACGACCAAGTACAGGGAGCAATACAACCAACTGCTCCTCATTCTCACGTGGTTTTCATAAATAAAATACACATAACAAAAGAATGGCCTATCCGTGTCATCATTACGGTTAGGCCATTCTCTATACATAAGGGAGATAATAATTTCTCGTTACCATTCACAGATTAAATGAGGATACATAATAAAGCACATAATAAAGCTCACATTGGTGGGCTTTATTTTTGTGTATGAAAAGGTTAGAATTTTCGTATTAAGCAAATCGGAATTTTTAGAGGCAAATTATATTTCAGTTTTACATACGATGATAAATTACTTTTGGGAAAGAATAATACATTGGAGAAAGGAAATGATAGAAAATAATAAAATCCAGTCAAAGCGGATGCTTTTTGTAATATTGGCGATGATGTTTATATTATGTGTTCAAGGTTGCTCAGTCTCAAATGGAAAGGACTCAATCAACGGAGAGAATCAGTGGGAAAACATCGAATCTGTAAAGATATATTTTGGATATCTCGATGGGGATTTAAACGAAGAAGGCTATGAGCCTTTGATTGTCACAGACGAAAAAACGATTCAGAAGTTGGTACAGTATATTTCTGATGATAGCAAGATTGAGAAAGTAAAGCCTGACGAACTATATGAGGGGATGAATAGTATTTTTGTGGACTTTGGTAATGGAATTGTCGTGAGTATGTATGATGACCTTAACTACGGCAATATTGGTCCAGAAATGGTTGAGTATGGAGATGACGTTTGGCTTCCAAAACAATTTTACGATCTGGTCATCTCTTTGTTGGAGAAACAGTAGGATAAAATTTCAGGTTAATCGCACAACTTCATGTTTGTTGAAATGAAAGCACTATTTCTAGGCGGAGTTATGCTCCGCCTAAAAGCTCTGCTACGGTATATGGTTCACCGGAAGTCAGTCTCAAAAGAGCAGTGAATTCATTAACACCATTTCTTGCGCAGGTCTCAAGATAAGTCCTGATATCTGCGAAATATGATGCGTATTCAATACTCTGGAACTGCCCAGAGACTTTGTCCTTGGTTTTTACGAATCTGAGTGATCTTTCGCTTAGGTTGTTTGTTGTCGGAATGGAGAAATCCTTAACCCAGTCAAAGTAGTTGCTCATATATTCTCTGATTCTGTTGAGAAGAGCATTTTCATCACTTTCATAATAATGCCCCAGATCGGCAATGTATTCTTTATATCCACTATCCAAAATAGAATCCACTTTCATGAGGAAAGCTTCAACAGCTTCTTTTGAGAAAGCAGTAGCACCTTCGGCTATCAGATGTTTCCGGTCGTGCATCATAGACTGTATCAGCTCTTTGAGCACTTTGACCCAGGAGTGGCTTGACGAGTCGAACAGCTTCTGCAGGTCTCTTTCCAGATGCTGATTGCATTCTACATTTCTGAAGACAAAGCCCTCATGATAATTGATGGTGTTATGATCATGCATGACTTTTGTTCCGGAGCTTAGTACAGGAAGGATGTTATCTTCGAGGATTCCATCAAGGTCCTTGTGCATATGTGCAGTATATAGTGCAATGCGCTCATTGCCATAAAACCTCATACATGCTCTTGCTGTATTGACAAAAACTACAGTGTCATCCCAGTAGATAAGCGGCAGTCCAATGATCAAACTTTTAAGGTCTGTTACAAAAGCATGAAGCTTTTTGGAATAGCGCTTTTGCAGTTTTGCCAGATATCCTTCACTGAGGGTTAGTGGTTCGGGAGAAAAGCCTGTCAGTATTTTCTTTGTACGATTGATACTTACGAATCCAAGGTCCATCAGGGATAAAGCCATTGCCTGAATCACCTTGCCATACTGGTTTGCTGCTTTAAGGGTGCCAAGAGGAGCTTTGACCGTTGCTCCACAATCAAGGCATTTGTATATGACAAACTTATGCCTGTGCTTGATGACCTTTACTTCATAATCGAATTCATCCTTGACAGATACTTCGATTTCTTCAAGGTTGTGACCACCACAGTTGGGACATTCAGAAAGCTCATGTGGAATGGTATCAGTAATCTCTTCCTCAGAAAACTGTGCCATTTCATGTTTCTCATGACCTGGCTGTCCGCCTTTGGAAAGGTCTGATTTTTCCCTGGAGTTTGGTATGACTTTTTTCTGATCAATTGCTGTCCTGGATGTAGGAGTGCCGGTATTGGTTCCGTTATTATTGAGTCTTGCAGTAAGTCTTGCTACTTCATCCTTAAGCGCTGCAATCTGAGCTTCTGCTTCTTTTGAAGCTGTGATTTTTTCGGAAGAACCTTCTTCCAGAAGTTCCAGCTTATCCTTTAAATGCAGGTTTTCAAGTTCAAGACTGTATTTATCGTTCTCAAGTTCTTTGACTTTGGCTCGTTCTTTCTCATAGAGTTCCTGATAGCGATCAGCGAGGGCTTTGTATTGTGAAATCTTTTTGTTAAGGCTCTGAATCTGGCTGAGAAGCTTTTGTACACGGGAGTCTGAGGCACCTTCTTTTCTGAGTTTTTCAAGCTCTTTTTCGAGTTTTTTTGACTTGCGTTCAGCAGCATGCCATTCTTTTTTTATAACTTCATAAGCTTCTTTTAAGTCCATCCCCGGTAATCCCCAACCATCATTATGATTTATATTTTTCTAATTGCTCCCGCAGTTCCTGATTTTCTTTTAATAACCTTCTGACTTCGTCCTTGAGACCTTTCATGGTCTTTGGCATTTCGTAATCATCACTTCCTGCTTCATAGGAAGGACTGCGCTTTTTGCATCTGCCATCGGTAGGGATAATCTCTTGTGTTTCAGGGTCAACACGGCCTATCAGCTTTCTTTTGGATTTGGATCGCTTGAGTTCCGGATCCCAGAATGATTGATTTTCATAGGCATATGTGATTCCGGATCTTTTGTCGGTCTGATATACAATTCCCATAGTTTGCCTCCTTTATCTTTATGTGTATAGTATAACACATAAAGATATTTATTGCAATAAAAAATGCCAAAAAAGTCAGATTTCTTCTAGCTTTCTTGGCATTTTGAAATAACCGGAATCTCTTTATGTGAAAGATACCATATTTGGGAAAGTGTGAATAGTAACAATTTCTCTATTGTTGTACGAGTTATAGTACATGTCAGGGAGTATTCTGAGTGTATTGCTGAGGGGGATAGAAAGTAATGTAAGGAGATATATGGAATGGCCGAAAAAGACATGAGTGAAAAAACGCTGGAGGAGCTGAATGATGTATTTGCGGATATAGTGAATACGTTGTTGTTTGATGGGGATGGTGTAATCACAGAAGATGCTCTTTCAGAATCAAATCCGTACAGTAATTATACTGCTAATGGTAAAATACGGGAGCAGGAGCGGGATGTAGTAAAGTATTGGAATAATAATATGCTGCATATAGCAAAGGTGGGATTTGAAAACGAAACCACAGAGGATGCGGATATGCCGCTTAGAGTACTAAGCTATGATGGTGCAGCATATAGGAGCCAGTTCTCACCGCAAAATAATGATTCCAGATTCGCGGTTACCACTATTGTGTTATACTTTGGGTATAAGAAGAGATGGACGGCAGCAAAAAGTATATATGAGAGGGTAGAGGTACCGGATAGGCTAAGGCCTTTCGTACCTGATTATCCTATAAATCTGTTTGAAATAGCATATCTGACTGATGAGCAGGTTTCAAAGTTTAAGAGTGATTTTTGGTTTGTTGCGGACTATTTTGTCCAGATGAGGAAGACGGATAAATATATTCCTCCGACGGACAAAATAACGCATGTATCAGAGTTGCTGGGACTTATGTCAGCATTGACCGATGACAGGAGATTTGTAGAAGTGGCAGAGGATGTTAAGAAAAAGGAGAAACAGAATATGTGTACAGTATTAGATGAAATTGTTGCAAAGGGAAAAGCAGAAGGAATAGCAGAGGCAAGAGAAGAAATACAAGATGTTTATAGTTGGCTTTTTAGTATGGGAAGAGGGGCAGATGTTGAGAAGGCAACTAAGGACGAGGATTATTATCAGAAGATGCTTGAGGAGTATAAAAATAGATAATAAGAAACAGGGCTGGCGTTTTATCGCCAGCCTTTTATAGTTAGTGTAACAGTATTTATTGTCCTTGTTATAACTGCTTTGCTATAATCATTCCTCAGGGGGATAGGAAGACATGGAGGGAAAAAGTTTAAATGAAGAACAGACTATTTGGGAAAGGCCCTCTGAAGCGGATAACAGTATACATTATACAGAGGAGACTGCGAAGAATGCGGCTTCGGATAATCCATCAGCTTCGGGTTTATATAACTATCTTACTAATTCGGAGATATTAAATGGATAGAAATAATCTATACAACCCCGGCGAAGAAATTGTGGAAACCGACAGGCTTATAATGAGACGATTAAGGCCTGAGGATTATCTTGCAATGGCTGCATGGGATATGGATGAAAGAGTATTTAAATATTTGATGGGTTCTGTATGTAAGGCTCCTGAGGATCCGCTTGTTTGGCTTCCGAAGAAGGATCCTACATCCAAAATCAATATCCTTATGCTGGTTATCGATAAAGAGGATGGGCATGCAGTTGGTATATATGCATTAAATCACGATGTCGATAGAGATGTTTGGACATTATCATACGTTAATCGATTTGATGATTGGGGAAAGGGATATACTACAGAAGGAATGAAGGCACTCATGGATCACGCGGTTGATGCTTACGGAGCACATTCCTTTGAAGGAGAATGCGCAAAAGAAAACGTGGGCAGTGCAAAAGTTTTAAAAAGACTTGGATTCGCATATGACCATAGCTCTTCATATTCCAAGAATGATGGAAGCGCTACGTTTGAATCTGATGTATATATTTTTAATTTGACTATGGATATAGAAGAAATAAAGGATTATTATGAGCAATAACAAGTATTCGTATATCTTTGTATGCTACGGTAATGCTGACAAAGATATACTCACAAAACAGCTTCAAATGTACAAGCAAAGATTCCATTCTAGGGTTATCCTGATCATCTCGTCAGAAGCTGATGCAGAGTGGGCAGCTGCCCGCAGAGAAATTTTTGAATATGAACTCCGATTGGCCAAAGAGGATGCTATTTCAGGTGCAGTTCTCCGATACTGCGAAGAGCACCGGTTACCGGAAAAAGACACTCTTCTTATTGCCGAAATCCACGATGGTGCTAAACTGACAGTTCGCGGAATTGAGATAAAGGATCCCGGCAGCATGGCAGAGTCTTATAAGAAGGCTATCGAAATGCTCAGGAATATGATAAAGCCAAGGATTTAATTTACTCTTCCAAAAATTTTCCCATCATTACGAAATTTTTGGTCTCATAATAAGACAGTTTTGAATAAAAATGTTTGTGCTTTTCATCGTTCACACTGTTTAGTTCTATGATAGAAGCACCATTTTTACGAACTTCCTGTTCCAGAATTTTCAGGAAGTCTGTACCATATCCTTTTCTCTGAAAGCCCTTAAATATAACAATCTCGTCAAGAAAGTAGCCTCTTATATCATCGAATTCCTTGAAGTAGCCCATTAAATATCCGGTAATGCAGTTATTGTCATCAATCTGAACCATGCACATTGAGTCTTCCATCGTAAGTACCTGGTGGATTCTTTTGTATGCCTTTTCATATGTCCAACAGCAATCTTCTACAGTGTTATAGTATTCAATGTTCTTTTCTACTACATACGCCAAATCCTGTTCTGTCATTCGTCTGTAATTCATGATTTACCTGCCTGATATGTATTTATCTTTTGAATCTACAAGGTTTATCTTATCACAATAATCTCTGTATTACTGTGCGAGTTTTAGGACACGTCTTGGATTAAACTGAGTATATTCCTAAGGTGAATAAAAAGTAATGCAAGGAGAAATATGGAATGGCCGAAAAAGAACATTCAGAAATTCAGGATCTGTACAGTTGGCTTTTTAGCTCAGGAAGAGGCGCAGATGTTGAGAAGGCAACTAAGGACGAGGCTTTTTATCTGAAGATGCTTGAGGAATACAAAAATAGATAAATTGGAGCTCTACCGTTAATATAGCGGTAGAGCTTATTTTTGTTTATAATGTAGTGGCTGATTGCAAGCAATTTGTTTTGAGGAGCAGTGAAAAAATGAGGTTCGAAGCAATTAGTAATAAATCAAAAGGTATAATTTGCATTTTGTTTGCGGCGTTGGGATTTTCACTGATGACTTTCTTTGTGAGAATATCAGGAGATGTTCCGACTATGGAAAAGGCATTTTTCAGAAATGCTGTTGCCATTGTTGTATCGCTGTTTTTGCTTATTAGGTCAGGGGAAAAAATCAGGATAAAGAAAAACTGTGCAGGAGATATTTTCTTCAGATGTCTGTTTGGTACAAGTGGTCTGATAGCAAATTTTTATGCAATTGATAAGCTGAACATTGCAGATGCAAATATGCTTAATAAGTTATCTCCGTTTTTCGCAATTTTGATTTCGATTCCAATACTTAGGGAGAAACCGAAAAAGGTAGATATTTTGGCAGTCATAATTGCATTTCTTGGTGCGATGTTAATAGTTAGGCCATCCGGTAGCAATATGCAGCTTGTGCCTGCGCTGGTAGGTTTGTATGGAGGCTTCGGTGCGGGAACGGCATATGTTTTTGTTCGGAGATTAGGAAAAAAGGGGGAGCGAACACCAATAATTGTATTCTGCTTTTCTCTGTTCTCAACTCTTGTGACGATTCCCTTTATTGCGATGGATTTTGTCATGCTAAAACCGTGGCAGCTATTATGTCTGATTATGGCCGGGCTATCAGCGACGGTGGGGCAGTTTGGCATAACATCTGCATATAAGTTTGCCCCGGCAAAGGAAATTTCAGTATTTGATTATACACAGGTAATATTTGCAGCAATTCTTGGAGTACTGTTTCTCGGAGAATTGCCGACACTGTTATCATTCTTGGGATATGCAGTTATTATCGGCGTGGCGATATTTAGATGGAAATATAATCTCAGAAGTGAAGATGGAGGGTATGATGGCCATTGAACTTTTTTTCACTTTTTTAAGAATAGGGCTTTTTACTTTTGGTGGTGGCTATGCCATGATCTCACTTATACAGGATATCTGTGTGGAGAAGAAAAAGTGGATCAGCCATGATGAGATGATGGATATTACAGTCATCGCTGAATCAACGCCCGGTCCGATAGCGATAAACTGTGCTACTTATGTAGGATATAAGAAGCAGGGGATGATAGGAGCTATAGCCGCTACAATCGGAGTAATCCTTCCGTCCTTTATTATTATTTATTTGATTTCGCTCTATCTTGACAGCTTTCTTGAAATAGCATGGATTGCCAGCGCATTTAAAGGAATAAAGATAGCTGTAGGAATACTGATATTGGATGCGGCCCTTAAGATGATAAGGAAAATGCCAAAGAAACCATTTCAGATTTTTGTGTTAATTGCGGCGTTTTTAATTATGATGTCCGTAAACCTTTTTTCAGTAAAGATATCATCAATAACGTTAATGCTTGCTGCAGGTATTTGCAGTCTTATGGCTTTCTGTGTAAGTAAATATATGAACAGGGAGGGACGAAGCTTATGATATATATTGATCTTCTCCTTGGATTTCTGAAAGTGGGGCTGTTTTCTTTTGGCGGAGCGTATGCAGCGATACCGCTTATAAGGGATGTGGTTCTGCATTATGGATGGATTGATGATGAGCAGCTTGCCTATATGATTGCTGTAAGTGAAAGCACTCCCGGACCTATTATGGTTAACATGGCTACATATGTAGGCAGCATGACAGCCGGAATTCCCGGGGCTTTGATCGCGACTTTCTCAGTAGTTCTTCCTGCGTTTGTAATCATCATACTTATAATGATCATGTTCAAGAGGTTGTTAAAAAATCCCTATGCTCAGGCTGTGCTAAGAGGATTGAAGCCTTGTATTATGGGAATAATTCTGGCAATGGGGATCAGCATGATCGCTCAGAACGTTATTGTTAAGGGAACGTCTTTTTCTCCGGATTTAAGAGCGGCCGTGATATGCTCTGCTCTGGCTGCTGTCTACTTTGGCTCAAGAAAAATTAGAAAGTCCGGGATATCTCCGATAGTACTGATTTGCATTGCCGCAGTGATGGGTGTGATTGTGTATTAAGTATTTCAACTTCTTTGTCTATACTGTATGAGAATAATTATGTTAAGAAGGTTGCATTATGTTTAAGTTTTTTGATAAGTTCGGAAATATCCTTTTTCGTACGCTGCAATCACTTGCTACGCTAATAGTGCTTCTTGGTGGCACAGCAATGGGTTTTTTCCTGGCTATATTTTTGTGTATGGGAATTGAAGAATTAACCGGCTCAAAGCTCCTGACAGATATTGCACTTTGGATTCTTTTACCCATATGTTCAATTGCACCAACTTATTTAATTTATTACAAAGGCAGGCTCCCTCGTAAAAAAAGAACTTCAAATAATGATCGTCTTTATCCGCGTTCATATAATGCATATAGTGTGGAAAAATATGGAGAGTTCCCGCATTTCGGAAAGGTTCTTGGAACTCCAAAGGTGAAAGATATTGTAAAAAATGATTCTTTTCACCAATATGTTTTCAAGGATGGAAAAAAGGCATCTCATATTTTTGTTAGCAGCACCGACAAGTGGGTGCGTATTCTTGGCGGATATCTTCCTATAGATCTGATTTGCGGATATAGCAAAAACAATAATAAACTTTATACTATCGATGGTGTAACCATTAAACTTCCGATGGCTGCAAGGCTTCCATTTGTTTATAGGGAATTGGAGAAGTTCTTTAAAGAAAGAGGAGCGTACCATGAAGATATGCCTGACGGAGCAGAAAAAGAGTATAGAAATTCTCTTTATTTAGGAGGGAATTTTACACACAGCTTATCCGAGCTTAATTGGGCACACCTTAGATATTTGTGGGAAAAGAACATATTAAACAATAGCAGCAACTACGCAGATAAGATTGCGACACCAAACTATGTACCGGTTCTTGATGATGGAAGCATCAACAAGGAGATTTTTGAAAGAGTTCTTTCCAAGAAGGAGATTAACAGGACCTATGAACTTTTAAAACGTGGGCAGGTTGCTATATCAGAGTATCTTGATTTTAAGAGTTATAAAAATGAGTTTAGCGTTTGTAATGGAATAGAACTTCTCAGGGCTTTGGGCCATCCCAAAAATCTGGAAGGTATAGACTTTTTGTTTGATTGCCTTTGCGACGTGGATGAGGCATTTTTCCTAATGGCTGTGGATCTCCTAAAGACATATCCAAGAGCTGACCGCGAAGAGAAGATTGAGGAGAATGCAAAACTTGCTTTCGAAACAGGTGATGTTCTAAAGCTTGCCGGTGTGCTGTATCTGTCAAAACAATTGGACTATGATTGTAAATATATAAAGCAGATTCGGGAAGAGCAGGCAGAAAACGCATCAGTGGAAGAAGCAACGAAGAAGGCTGACGATGCTGTAAAGAAGTTCGAACTTGACGAACAGGCGCTCTTTGGCAGCGGTGAAGTGCAGGAGTTTAATCCAACAGGAGTTGCATACCAGGAACAGGAATAACTTTTATCCCGGCAAAGGAGATATCCGTATATGACTCTGAAAGAAGCGTACAAGATTCTTGGAGCATCAAAAACTGATGATGACAGTGAGATAAAGGCAAAATACAAAAGGCTGCTGTTTTTATATCACCCGGATTCTGCTCCCGGTAAAGAGAGGAATCCGGAGGATGATGAGAAGATACGGCAGGTCATAGAGGCTTATAGGAAGATCAGGGAATCCGAGGGCGAAACCTTTATTGAAAAATATGAGTTTTCCTGGGACGCTTTTGAGAACAGCAAGGCGTTCTCTGAGCGGAATATTTATGTACAGTTCAGGATATACGATGAGGCGCTGCCGCTGTCCAAGATGGCAAGGGGCAGGTTTATATGGGATCCGGATATGGAGGAGTTTTCGCTGTTTTCAAAAAGTGTTCTGGAATCCTGCAAGGAAGTCATGACAGAATATCAGGTTGTGCCTGACCCGGAAAGGGTGAAAAACATATTTCATCTGATGATGCAGGAATACGTGCTTCCTGCAGATGCTGCGAGGAAAATCGGCAATAAGCTTCGTGATGATGGCAAAAATGAAGTCTTTCAGTTCACAGGTTTTATTAGTGACGAAGCTTCTAATAGCCGAGCAGCCGCAGTCAATACAGACACACCGCTTAACATCTATCTAAGGGAAGACAGGGCTGTGGCGGAGGAGATGGTTTCGGGAAGGATTCTTGGGAATGTCTCTTTTGATGAGGATGCGTTATACTATGTTATACTGCCGTTGCTTGAGGATCCGGAAATAGAAGTGAGCGCGGCTATAACCGGGATTGATAAGATTAGGCGCGGCAAGACGTGGATTCATGTTGCAATCTCGCTGGCTATTCCACGGGGGCTTACTGATAAGCCGGTAGTCAACGGGGAACTGATCAAAGGGTTACTGAAGTAATAGATGGAAGAAGATTTTAATAACACGGAAAAAGTAGGAGGGAGGATGTATGAAAAGACTTATTGTTTATTATTCACTTGAAGGAAACACGGAATATATTGCAGAGAAGCTCGCAGAGAACATTGGAGCAGAGACTTTGAAACTCATTCCTAAAAAGAGCTATCACACAAGTGGATTCGCCAAGTTTTTCTGGGGAGGAAAATCTGCTGTTATGGCTGAGAAGCCGGAACTTGAACCTTATGAAGTCGCAGATGATTATGAAGAGATTATCATCGGATTTCCTGTATGGGCAGGCAACATCACACCTCCTATTAGGACGTTTGTCAGTGAAAACGGGCAACTCCTTAAGGGTAAAAGGATCTCTGCCTTCGCATGTCAGAGCGGCGCCGGCGCTGAAAAGGCTTTTTCAAAGCTGAAGGGTATATTGGGGATAGAAGAGTTTTTTGCAACTGCTATTTTCATAGACCCCAAGGATAAGCCCAGCGAAGCGAATAGGCTTACGCTTGATGTATTCACAAAGAAGCTAAATTAAGTATAATAAACCAAACACATTGAACGAGACAGAAACGGAGGAGACAGGATGAAAAATTCAGTTCAGAAAAGATGTGAGTTACTGGTTGAAAACAGGAATCTTATTCAAGAGGGATTTATGCTTGAGAACAGTCTGTTGAAGGCTGTTGCCGCAGCGGCTTTTGCTGAAAAGGAAAAGACGGTGGACGTGGATTATCTGAAGGAGTGCAGAAGCATTTTGAGGGATAAACAGGGTGCGCTATCAAGTTTCCGTGGGAATAATGAGCTTATCGTATCAACAAAAATGGCTCTTGGCAGCGATCCCGAGAAATACATTGATGAGGTGATCGAAGTATATAAAAAGTTCCAGAAGGGGAAATGTTTTGGATCAACATTCAGGGTACTTGCCGCTATGTCGATCTGTGATGCAGGCAAGTTCTCAGAGGCAGATGCCATTATTGAAAAAACAAATAACCTTTTGGAGGGCATGAGGAAAAAGCATCCTTTCATTGCTACTGATGAAGATACAAGTTTTGCAGTGCTTCTCGCCATGACAGAAAAGAGCGTGGAAGAAATTCTTACAGAGCTTGAGGAGGCTTTCGGCTATATAAAGAAGAGCTTCTCTTTTCATGATAATGCCGCTTATTCACTTACTCAGGTGCTCACGATTTTTGATGGCAGCTACGAGGATAAGAGGGACAAGGTCCTTGAAATTTATAATGCCTTTAAGGCAGCAGGCTTAAAGTATGGAAAAGAATATGAGCTTGCGTCTCTGGGAACTCTGATCAACATAAACTTAAGTACCGGTGAACTGGTATCTGAGGTGGCGGAAGCTGCGAAATTCTTTGACGGCAAAAAGGGTTTTGGCATGCTCGATATGAACAAGCAGACAAAGCTTATGCTTGGTGCCATGGTGGTGTCCGGTGCATATTCTGAGAAGAGCACTGTTACAGATGCTTCGGTAACGAGCGGCGCGATTTCAATGATAATCGCAGAACAGACAGCAATGCTTGTTGCGATAATGATCGCATCGTCATCAGCAGCAGCGTCATCTTCTTCAAACTAAACGGAGCAGAGAAATGAGTTCAATTTTAATTAAGGATACAACAAGGGAAGAAAGGGAGCGGATCGTTGCCGAGTCTATCGGCAACGTGAATGGCTCCTGCGATGGCTGCAGCGCCGGGCTCATAGAGATGTACCAGCCATATATCGATGGAATAAAAGAGATCCGTGAGATAAACATGGAATTCAGGGCACATTATGAGTCAGGCGTTGATGGGCCGGAAAAAGCGGATTGTGGATATAAAATGTGATTATGCTTTATCAGTAAGGCTAAGAATATTAAAATCAAATAAGTCACAAAATAAGTGATTCCCGGATACAAGAGATTATATCAATCAAGGTATCCGGGAATATTATTTTCCCTGCAACATTTTCCCATCCCCGTCTGTATATAAAGCAGAAGATCAAAAATGAAATTGCTGGATTTACAGCGGGAGGAAAAAAGTTATGAAGGAATACAGATTTTTCAAATTCAAAAGATATATTGCAGCTATGCTGTTTTTGGTTATGGCGTTTGGGTTTGCTGCATCGGCGGGAGCAGATTTCTCGATTACGGCTAAGGCTGCTTCAAAAAAGAAGCATATCAGCGCGAGTATAGATAGTAATGTAAAGGTACTTTTCATAGGTGATTCGAGAACCGTAGATATGTTCAGTGCCAAGAGGCATGAGATCAAGGGTGAGGTGCACAACAACATCACTGTATATGCCAAAGACGGTGCGGGCTTCGGCTATATGAAGAACACTTTAAAGAAGGTGAATCTGAGCGATTACGATTTGGTCGTATCCTGGATGGGCGCGAATGATCGCGGTAATTTCAAGAAGTACTCTTCATATTACAAAAAGCTGAACAAGAAAAAGGGTGTGAATCTTGTTCTGTGTACGATTGGTTACTCGGATGATCGAAAGCTCGGAGATATCGGCGATATCCTTTATTACAACAACGGCATTATGCAAAGCTACAATAAAGAGCTGACAAGATGGGCAAAAAAGAATCATGTGCAAACTATCGATTTGTATTCTTATACCAAGAATCACATAAGAGCAAGGGACAATAACGGTGTTCATTACGTTCCCAATCCGACGGTTGACCTGTGGAATTACACAGTTAAGCAGATCAGCAAGAAGGTTGAAAACAGATAATTTTATATTGAAAAACAGCTATCCCATTAGCATTCCCATTGATATAATCTAAGTGTATGTTAGTGGGATTTCTTTTTATTGAATGGAAAATTTTTCCTTAAAATATGACTGCGGAAGAGAAGAGCTTATGAATGAAAAGATGAGTTTATGGTATGAACAGCCCGCAACTAAGTGGGAAGAAGCCCTCCCTGTGGGAAATGGAAGAATGGGGGCGATGATTAGAGGCGGCGCAGAGCAGGAGATAATTCACCTGAACGAGGACAGTATCTGGAGCGGCGGCCCTGCAAACAGAATCAACAAGGATGCTTTGAAGTATCTGGGAGAAATCAGGAAGCTTATCAGAGAGGGCAGGATTCCAGAAGCGGAGAAGTTATCTCTTATGGCGCTTTCAGGTACGCCCAATTCGGAGCGTTCCTATGAGCCCGCGGGCGAGGTCATAATTAATTTCGAGAAGAGTTCTGATTATAAAAATTTCAGGCGAGAGCTTGATCTTGAAACCGGCATCGCATCGGTTTCCTACGAGAGTGGGGCATCAGTTTTTGGTGAGAACGGCGCTAAGTTTACCAGGCAGTTCATAGCGTCTTTCCCTGATAAGATCATGTGCTATCATCTTGAAGCCGATGAGGGAAAGCTCAGTTTTACCTGCAGGCTCGACAGGTGTAACCACAGGCTGGACAGAGTCTGGGGAAACGGGGATGAGATAGGATTCGAGGTGGTTACAGGCACCGGAATCCCTTTTGCTGTGCGGCTTAAGGCCAGAGTGACCGGCGGATCCGTGGATACCATAGGTGAGCATCTTGTTGTAAAAGACGCTGCCGAGGCGGATCTGCTTATAGATATTCAAACCGGATTCTATAACGAGGACTGGCTCACTGCCGGGGAGAAGAACTTAGAACTTGTTAGTGGGAAGAGCTGGGATGAACTTAGGGCTGCTCATGTTGCGGATTACAGGGAGAATTTCCTTGGGCTTTCCCTGGAGCTTGGCTCGGAAAAGGCGAAGGATAAGCGCTCAAAGCCAACTGATAAAAGAATTGCCGGACTTCGAACCGGCAAGAAGGATCCCGATTTGTTTGCGCTGTATTTCCAGTACGGTAGGTATTTGCTTTTTTCATCAAGCAGGGGAGACTGTCTTCCTGCGAATCTGCAGGGGATATGGAATGCGAGCCTTACTCCGCCCTGGGACAGCAAATTCACGATCAATATCAATACAGAAATGAATTACTGGCTCGCTGAGAGCGGAAATCTGTCGGAGTGCCATCTGCCGTATTTTGGGCTCCTTAGGAGAGTTTGCGAGAACGGCAGGAAAACTGCAAGGCAGATGTACGACTGCAGCGGCTCGGTTGCACACCACAATACCGATATTTTCGCAGATACGGCGCCGCAGGATCACTATATCCCGGCAAGTTTCTGGGTTATGGGACTCGCGTGGCTTTCAACTCATATCTGGGAGCATTATGTTTTCACGGGGGATAAGGAGTTCCTTGGTGAAAACCTGGACATCATGGCGGAGTGCGTGAGGTTCTTCGATGACTTTTTGATTGAAAATGAGAAGGGCGAGCTTGTGACGTCGCCTTCGGTTTCACCTGAAAATGTCTATATTATGAAGGATGGAACGAGAGGGTGCCTCTGCGAAGGCGCGACAATGGATATTGAGATTCTGATGGAGCTTCTTGGGAATTTCCTGAAGTCCTGTGAGGTGCTGGGAGTAGATTCTGAGATTGATGGCTCAGGTGAAGAGGCTGATTCTAAGACGGCTGGTAATGGTGAAGCGGCTGATTCTGGAGCACTCGATAGCTGTGAAGCTATAGATTTTAGTGGGGTTGCTGATAGGGCGAGGGTTATCCTTAAGAAGCTGCCTCCGATCAAGATCGGAAAGCACGGACAGATCCAGGAGTGGATGGAGGATTACGATGAGCAGGAGCCCGGACACAGGCATATCTCCCATCTCTATGGGGTATATCCCGGAACCACGATTTCCTATGAGAAGACACCCGAACTTATGAAGGCTGCGAGAGTTACTCTTGAGAGAAGGCTTGCGAATGGCGGTGGTCACACCGGCTGGTCGAGAGCATGGATTATAGGTTTGTGGACGCACTTCTTGGAGGGAGAGAAGGTATACCAGAATCTGGAGGCCCTTCTTAGTAGGAGCACTTTTGATAATATGATGGACAATCATCCGTTGGGAGCGGGAGCTGTGTTCCAGATAGACGGTAATCTTGGCGCGTCAGCTGCGATGCTGGAGATGCTTGTGCAGTCAGGTGATGGCTATGTGAAACTTCTCCCTGCGCTGCCCAAGGCATTCTCTGAGGGAAGTGTCAGCGGAGTCTGCTTAAGGGGCGGCCTAATGCTGTCAATGACCTGGAAGAACATGAAGGTTACCTCGTGGGATATAACAAGACGCGACGGCGCACCTTTCCCGGAAGGTGAGATCGTGGTCCTGGTTAATGGAACTGAGGAACGAGTGAGGGTTTGAAGTATTCGGTAGTGGGCATAGGTGATGGAATTGGGAACAGGCATAGATGCTGGGAGTGATGATTAGTGATGATTACGGTGATGATTAGCTTGGCCTACGAATTCATCTACGTGCGCTTTCGATTTTTCTGTGAAAAATGAATAATGGAAGAAAACACAGATGGCATTTAAGGTTGAATCTGTGCTTTTGAGAATAGTAGTAAGAACACAGATGAAGTACGAGGTATTCATCTGTGAAAATCGTAAAGTTGTTGAAAACACAGATGCCTAGCCAGACCGAATCTGTGTTTATGAAAAGAAATAGAAAAACACAGATGGAGAGTTTTGTATTTATCTGTGGAAATTGAATAATTGTCCAAAACACAGATGCCCAACCGGATTGTGTCTGTGTTTTTGAAGAAGATAGGAAAAACACAGACGGAAGGTATAATATCCATCTGTGTAAATTGAATAATTTCCCAAAACACAGATGCTCAGCCAAAATGAATCTGTGTTTTTTAAAGAAGATTAGAAAACACAGATCCCTGGATAAAATCAGGGCGAAAATGCGGACATATATTGTGTGATAATTGTGTGATATTTCCCGGAGTAGAATGTGATCAGAACATAAGACAGGAGCAGCAAAGGCAGCGAGGCTTTACCGGCGCGAAGGCTCATGTCCTGCGGTTCTATTTGAGGGGGAGATATCAAGAGATATCAAATATAAAGCAAGCTCTTTACCACAATGGCGGGTAAAGGGCTTGTTTTTGTTCATTATTTCTTTGATTTTGATTTTTTTGATTTAGTTTCTTTGTAGATTGAAGCACCTGGAGCGCCTGCTTTTTTAAACAGCTTTTTGTACTTGCTTTTTGTCTTTGCAGGAACTTTGAATGTTGGAATAAGAGAAATCTTCTTGAATGCATTTTTTCCAACTGCATTTAATTCGGAAGATGATATTTTTATTGAACTCAAGGCTGAACATTTATAAAAGGCATTCTTACCTATAGATGTGATGTTTTTACCAAGAGAGATACTCTTTATCTTATTATTCGATTTAAATGCATTTTCTTCAACAGCTGTTACTCTGTATTCGAGACCTGCTTTTGTTATGGTATCGGGTATAGTATAGCTTTTCTTTTTAGTTACATATCCAACAACATGAGCTTCAGAATCATTTATGATATGATATTTAACCCCGTCTGCTATATGTTCCTTCGGATATTCTTCTGCATGAACTTTCTTAAACACCGTAATGTTACAGGTAGAGCATATTTCTCGCTCCTCAGTTGTTACAGAAATAGTAGCTGTACCGGCGTTATGGGCTGTAAGTAAACCGTTAGTATCTACTGATACTACATAGTCACTGGAAGAATGCCAGTTTACATTTTTGTTACTTGCGTTAGCCGGTTTTACTGAAGCTGTTAACTGGAATGTATCGCCTTCTGCAAGTGAAACGCGTGTATGAGAGAGATCTACTCCGGTTACGCTGGTTATTGTATTTGTACTCTTAATAAACCAGATCTTGATTGTGGTTTTATCCGTAAAGATATTATCATAACTTCCAAAATATCTTGAGGTTGCTAAAGAACTGTCTCGGAGCTTTACTTCCTGGAACGTTGATTTTCCGGGGTCAACACAGTAAAATTCACCATTTGAATACTTTGTAAGTAATACTGCATGCTGGACATTACCATTATTTGTGCGCCATCCATAAAGTACTATTCCTTCGGGATGGCTCTTCAAATAGTCAATCAGCTCATCTTTGCTTGGGCTTTTTTTACTGGCAGTGGAAAAAGAAATATTATCAACCCTGTAGGTGAAAGTGTTCTTTAAATCACCTGCATGTACGCCTTGCTGTTCTACGCCCTGAGCATTGACGGATTCCTTAGTGATATTTTTGTATGAATTATTCTTGGCAAGGTACAGATAGTGCTTATACATCATAGTCGCAGAGGTCATTACACAATGCGTGTTACCATTGCCCTGAAATACAAAACACTCCTGCGGAAATGATGATGAATTACCTTCCTCCGGTAAATCGCTTTCCCATTCGCAAATATATCCGAAATTATCAAGACCAAAAAAACTCTCTGATCCGAATGTTCCTTCCGCACACAAATCATTCCATGTGAAAGGAGCATCAACGCTACTATTGGGATTCCTGTTTTTGTATATCATCAGGTAATCTTCACCGTAATGGTTGTCAGGCTGACGGGCACCCCAGTTTGTATAACTGAAGCTTTCACCGGTAATCCACTCCCATCTGTCGGAATTATTTTCGGATCTTTTGCCACCTAGCCAGTAGCTGTTTCGCGTGCCCTTCTGTTCAATAAGAGATTGAACAAAATCCTGTTCTTCCTTTGAATTGATGGTAAGAAGATGGCCGCCCTCTTTTTCACAGGCTTCTTTGGCTTCATCCCACTTTTTTCCCACATTGTAAAGAGCGTATTGATGATTACCAAAAGTTATGGCGTTTTCCGGTATGTTGGCAATAACATAGGTACTTGCCGAAGCAGGAAATGTGCTTGCTGATACTGTAACTATCAAGGATAGAACAGCGGTCAAAAATTTTGATTTTTTCATGAAGACTTTACCCCCGAACATTTGGCTATAAGAGAATTGCTATGATGCAGACTACTTATAACACTAAACTTTTCTCATTTTTCAATGTAAAATTATACATCCACATTTTAGTCAGCGCCAGTGCGAAAAACATTTTTATGATTAAAAAATGTTTTTAATTTCAAAGGGTTAACTTTACCTGAAGTAGTGCTATATAATCTATTAATTAGTAGCTAATCGTGTATCCGTTTGAGTTATGGATGAGATTATATCCGGAAGAGGGAGTTAAAAAATCGGAGAAAGAGGGAACGTTAAATGGACGAACAAACAAATAAAAAGATGAGAATTGCAATTCAGCAAAACAGAGTTGATGACTTCAAACGACTGGCAAGTGAAAATGGTGATTTTTTAGAGGATGTCACTTTTTGGGGGAACTTTTTGCATTATGCTGCAAACTTTGGGAATTATGAAATTGCCAAATTTCTTATAGAGCAGGGAATTGATGTGAATAAAAAGTGTGGATATCGTAACAGCACAGCTTTGGCCCCTGCAGCATATTACGGATACCTGGATATAGTCAAATTATTGTATGAAAACGGATGCAAACTATATGTGGATACTTTTAAGGAAAATCCACTATTTGCAGCAATAGCTGAGGGACACCTGGACGTTGTAAAGTTTTTGGTGGAGAAGGGAATAGATCTTTCGCCTAGATATGACATTGACGGTACCAAAATGGATGCCTGCGAATATGCCGGCCACTGTGAAAAAAATGAAATACTAGGTTATTTAGACGAGCACCTTGGGAGGAAGCCATCGGAAGACGAGGAACCGGAAGAGGCTACCAAAGAGTTGTCAGAAAAACCGGAATTTGACTATGAAGCTTTTGGAGAAAAACTTTTTGAAGAGATGCGCAAGGTACTTAAAAAGTACAGCGACAGAGAAGACATTTATGCTTTTTCCATAAAATACGAGCCTGAGCTTACAACGTTTATTGATATACTTGCAAATACATATTCCAAGGTTAATGAATGCTTTGAAAATGGTTCGGGGAGATTCGGGTTCAATGATTACAAATATAACGAAGAAGATTGGGAGATATGGGAAGAACTCGAAGAGTTGTCGAACGATCTGGTAACACATTATGATCTCGTCGAAGAGTGGTGCGGCGATGATGACGATCTGTATGAGGATATGCATGAAGAGCACAAAAGCAAAATCATTGATACCTGCGTAAATGTCATGCAAAAGATTAGGAAGACGGAGGAGTTTTCTTTATATCCCAAGTTAAATCTCAATGTCTATGTGAGAGAGGGTATGTCCGATGAAGAGGAGCTGGAAATATTCAAAAAGCTTAATGATGAGCAGGCAGTTGAGGAATATGAAAAATTCCTTTTTGGATAAGGAGACGGCTTGAATTCTATGAATAAAAGCCGCCGCAATATCTTATATAAAGATTATTACTCACACTCCGCAAAGGTGAGTGCGGTCTCGCCCATGTCGTCGAGCTTTAGGCAGATGACTCCGCATTCGTTGTCGGCGAGGAGACTGTGGCCTCTGTAGGCGCAGCCGCCATCAATCAGGGTGATATTTTTTTCGTGGTGAGCGCTAAAGCCGGAGCCTATACCTGCAATTCGCTGAACCGGAACGTGACCGATGATGAACTGCCAGTCGTTTTCTGTATAGTTGGAGACGGGAACGAAAATGTCCGGGCGGTAAGGTGTCATCCAGACAATGTTCCACACTACGGGGTAATCGATTTCCCTAAAAGGAACATCAATATATCCCACATTGTAATAGGAGTGAGTCAGGCAAAAGGTCTTGTCGCTGACCTCAACTAAAGTTGTGAGAACACGGCTGTTTAGCCATTCGAGAAGGGATTGCCGTTCTTCTGTCGGCAATCCTTTATATTGCTCAAAAGTAATTTCTCCGCCATTTGAGAATAACCATAAGGCGGCATCTTTTCCCGGAAAATTGTCAGTAGAGCCATCGGGGGCGACTGCGTTCAGCATCATGAATTCATGGTTGCCGATAATAAGTTCCATATTCGGCGCATCCTTGATGGTCTGCAAAAGCTTAATTCCGTCCGGACCTCTGTCTATGGCATCGCCAAGCACGTACATGAAGTCATCCTCTGAAAACCGGATCTTTTCCAGAAGCTTTTGAAAAATGTGATATTGTCCGTGAAGGTCTGAGACAGTATAGGTTGCCATAAATTCTCCTGTGATTTAATAACATACAATTCATATAACATAATACCATTAACTTGGCAGGTATGCTTTGCATTTTTTGTGATATTCTTAATTTATGAAAAAAAGGAACGGAAAAAGGTATGGGCAAAAATATTGTTAGTCTAACGCATATTTCAGAAGTTTTTCTATATGAATATTATGTCCTCGGGGATAACGAATATGAGCTCGCCGCGGAGGATACGGCAGCGCCGCACAAGGAGCGGGCCAGAGAGCTTGCGCAGGAAGGTGATTATAAGAAGGCGCAGCAGGAGTGGGTTCTGGCGCACTTTGAAAACCCGGTGGATATGGAAGCAATTTTGTGGATAATTCAGTGCTGCAAGCAGCTTGGAGATACCGAGGGCGAGTATTCGTACACGACGGATTCCTACAATTTCTGCTGCACGAGGGCAGAGCTGGCGGCTTATTACAGGAACCTTGGCTGGTATTATCTTGAAAAATACTTGCCGGACGTCTCGGCTGCCTGCTACCTTTACAGCAACTATTTTGATAAGACGGAACAAGCCGATGCGGAGATAGCATTTCTTGAGAAAGCTGTAGGGAAGCCGGTAGGGGATAAGAGTCTTGAGGAGATTCAGCAGCTTTTGAAGGACAACAATATCCCGACGGAGGCGAATCCCATTACGCTTGCGCTTTTATATAAAGCGGCCGAAGAGGCGATAGGCGCAGGAAGAGAAGAGCAGGCGATTGACTGTTACAGGATGGTCTATGACCTGACCGGCGATGAAGAGGTTGGGAAAATCCTGAATAATTTAGCTTAAGGAGCATAGGAGGGGATATGCCTTTTAAGATAGTTCGTGATGATATAACTAAGATAAAAGCAGATGCGATAGTGAACACCGCCAATCCTGACGTTGCAATCGGAGATGGCGTTGACTATGCGATTTATGAGGCAGCAGGCAGGGATGCGCTTCTTGCGGAGAGGGAGAAAATCGGAGTCCTGGAGCCCGGTGAAGTGGGAGTGACGCCTGCATTCAATCTTAATGCGAAGTACATCATTCATGTCAGCAGTCCCTGGTGGGAAGGCGGAGATGAGGGAGAACCGGAGCTTTTAAGAAAGTGCTATGATAAGTCACTTCTTGAGGCGGCTGAGAGAGGCTGCAACTCCATAGCGTACCCGCTCCTGGCTACAGGCACCTACAGATTCCCTAAGGAACTTGGGATTAAAATTGCTACCGATGCGTTCAAGGATTTCCTGGAAGAACATGAGATGGAAATAACTCTCGTGGTTTTCGGGGAAGAGGCGTTTCGAATCTCGGGAGAGCTGTTTGAGGATGTCGACAGCTTTATAAGCGACAGATATGTGGAGGAAGCCGAGAGCGATGAGTATGCCCGCGATTGGAAAATTGAGGCAATCTATACACAGGGTAGTTCTTTCGCGGATGAAGATTTTTCCGAGGAGGAATCTGATGAAGACCTCTATATAGATGATTCCGATGAAGAGTCAATCGATGAAATTATAATCAAAGAGGAATTACCGAAAAAAGACGATAATATTAATCCTATTAAGAAACTCGGCAGCATCTTCAAGAAATCCGATATGGCAGGAGCATCCAAGCTGTCTGCACCTGCGGCGCAGGCGATGCAGATGTCTACTAGCGAAGCTGCTATGCCGATGATGAGCCTGGAGGATACTTTAAAGAGTATGTACAAGGATTCCTTCGGGGAGCACCTCCAGCAGCTGATAAATAAGAAGGGCCTCAAGAATTCGGAAGTCTATGCTGCAGCCAACATGTCCAAGCAGTATTTTTCAAAGCTTCTTAAGGACAAGGTAAATCCCTCCAAGGAGAAGATGCTAGCACTTGCGGTCGGTCTTCATCTCAACATGGACGAAACCGTGGATTTCCTTCGACTCGCCGGCTACGCGATGTCTCCGATATCACAGACAGACGCAGTGGTGGAGTACTTCATCCGCAAACAAGAATACAACGTAATGCGAATCGACATAGTCCTCTACGAGTACGGCCTCGATCCGCTCTCCTGATCGAAGACAAAATTCCGCGCACCCAAGGGGCCTGCCCACCGGGCTCAGACTGTATGCTCAGATGAACCGTCATCTTGGCGAAATTCATCAGGTCCTTTGTTTGTCATCATGCGTGGGGCAACCTGTTTGAAAGATGTTTGTTTAGAGCCACTTACGTCCTTAAGACTTTTTGCTTCTATATCCACTCGCTTGAATTTTCTAATGCTCACGCAGATTTCTTTTATAGTGCATGCTCGATATAATCGCTTTTTCAAAGCTCGTTATCTCGCATGCACTTTAAAATCTGCTTTGTGAGCATAAGAAAATTCAAAGCTCAGGATAAATTGCAAAAGAGTCTTAAGGACGTTAGTGGCTTTTACAAACATTCTTGAGTTTTGCCCCACGTATGAAATAAAGAAAACAAAGGACCTGATGAATGTTCTTCGCCAATTGACGGTGAAAATGAGCATACAGTCTGAGCCCGGTGGGCAGGCCCCTTGGGTGCGCGAAATTTTTTCATGGTCGCCTTCGGGTTGACCATTTTCTTTTTGCCGGAAGGTATTATGTGGTTACAAGAACAGAAAACCAATAATACAAACGGAGGTAAAGATTATGAGTAAAGGATTAACAGAAATAGTTTATATCTTGGATAGAAGCGGATCGATGTCAGGGCTTGAGGCAGATACAATAGGCGGGTTCAATTCCATGATGGATAAGCAGAAGAAGACCGGAGAGAAGGCGCTGGTTTCTACAGTACTTTTTGATGATGAGTGCGAGGTCCTTCATGACAGAATTCCGATCGACCACATAAAGAAGATGACCGAGAAGCAGTACTACGTTCGCGGATGCACAGCTCTTCTCGATGCAGTGGGCGGAGCGATTCATCACATAGCAACCATTCATAAGTATGCGAGAAAAGAGGACAGACCCGAAAAGACTATTTTCATAATCACAACAGACGGAATGGAGAATGCCAGCAGAAAGTACTCCTACAGCAAGGTTAAGAAGATGATTAAGCAGGAGCAGGAGAAATATGGCTGGGAGTTCATTTTCATCGGAGCAAATATCGATGCTTATGCGGAGGCTGATCGCTTTGGAATCAGGAGAGACAGGACCGCCAATTATGTATGCGACGAGATGGGTACAGCGACAGTATTTGCCGGAGTATCCAAGGCTGTAAGCGCGGTTATGATGGCAGAGGATGACTGCGATATGGAATGCTGCCTTGCTCAGAGCGGTTGGAATGAAGAGATAGACAGGGATTATAAGAAGCGCGGAAGAAAATAATCAGGAAGAAAAATCCCTTTTCGCACACAAAAAACTCCAAAAAGGAAAAATATGAAATAATTTTTTGCATTATTTTGAATTTATCTGAAGACATTTGTGGATTATATTCGTTATATAAACAAATGAACAGTTTGGTTTCTGATTCGTAATCAGGAGAAAGGTTGAAAATCATGGGTGGAAAGAGATTATATAAGAGTAACAATCGTAAGATCTGTGGCGTATGCGGCGGCCTTGCAGAGTACTTTGGAATTGATCCTTTTATAGTAAGGCTTATCTGGGGCGTTCTCGCATTTGCCTGGGGAACCAGCATTGCAGTTTATATCATACTTGCTTTCATAATGAGCGATGCTCCTGATTACATTGAAGACGGTCATATAAATTTTGAAAACAAGAACATTGAAGAGAAGACCTATGTCAATGCAGAACCGGTCGGTTTCAGAATTAACGACGGAGTTAAGGAAGAAATCTACCGATAATCATAGATGCAAATATATTAAGTTTTGTTAGAGTAGTGCAGAAAGGAGTAACACATGAACATAACACTCGAAGCAATTGAAAAGGTAATGGATCTTACAGGAGTTGAATACAAGACAGCTAAGGAAGCTCTTGAGAAGACAGAAGGCAATGTGGACGAAGCTGTAAAGCTCATCCAGCCTCAGACAAAGGACATCGGTGAGGATGTTAAGAACCTCATGGATAAGCTTAAGAAGACCGTTGAGGAAGGCAATGTTGACAGAATCCAGGTTAAGAAGGATGACGAGATTGTCCTTAGCGTTCCCGTAAACGTAGGAATCATCGGCGGTATCCTCGGACTGGCAGCAGCTCCCTGGGCTCTTATCGCCGGCAGTGTTGCAGCATTCGGTCTTGGCTGCAAGCTTATGGTTGTGAAGAAAGACGGCACAACCAATGAGATCAAGTAAAAAACTGAATAATACCCACTTTTTCCCCGAAGTCTCCGGTCGTTTCTGATCATAATACTTCGGGGATTTTTTTGTCTTAAAGAATTTAATGTTTTTTTCCAAAAACTTAATATTGTGGTAATCAAATGCGATTGTTTGCTATTTATTCGACTTATATAATTAATTGTGGGATTTTGCACAGTTTCTTATGCGGAGATAGCAGAGTGGGAGATAATGAGCGGGTTTCAAAAAAGCATAATGTCGTGATCATCATTATCACCGTCGTAAGTATCGGTGCACTAATGGAGAGCATTCTGCAGGGATGGGAGTTTTGGATGCCACCCCTTATTATTGTCGGGATTATTGCCTGCTGGGCCATACATGTCAGAAGCCATTTGGAGCCCAGGATTCGGGAAAATATTTTCCTGATATATTGCATGCTGGTGATTTTTTATCATGGCGCGCACAGGAGCAGCCTCTATGATGTGATTGCCTTCTCGGTACTGGTGATGATTACAGCGACTTTGTTAAAGCGTGAAGAATACCTGGTTTTCTTACTGGTTGAGTTCTTTGCTATCATTTTCATGCAGATAATATGGACAGTGGCCTCCGGAGCCGCTGCGTTCAGTTCTCTCGAATTTCACAAAATCCTTCTCCAGTCGCTGTTAGAGGTATGCTGTTACAGAGCTCTAAGAGCTATCCTTAAGTATGAGCGCTTTGTTGAGGATGAGCTTATTCGTAAGAACAACAATGATGAGACCGAGAGTATAGGCCTCGAGGATTTCCTTGTAAACATATCACACGAACTGAGAACCCCTGTAAATGTTATAAACGGTATAACAAGTCTGATGCTGAAAAACAAAAGGAGTGAAGATGTCCTTATCATCAGGGATGCAGGTGTGCGCCTTTCGCTGCAGATCGAGGACATCCAGGATTACAGTGAGATACAAAGAGGGGATTCCAGGCTCGAAGAGGACAGGTATGCCCTGGCGTCTCTCTTGAATGATATAGTTGCCAATTATAATATTCTTGCAAAGAACGATAATATCGAATTTATTATTGATCTTGATCCCAATATGCCAACGCTCCTTCGGGGCGATTCTGTAAAAATTCGAAAAATAATCGATCATCTTCTTGATAATGCCTTTAAGTTCACGGCTGCGGGCGGAGTATATCTCAAAATCACAGGAATAAAAAAAGAATACGGAGTTAATCTCATAATCGAAGTATCCGACACCGGCATAGGCATGGATGAGAAGGATATTGAGAGGATAACCAGAGGCCGCTATCAGGTGAACCAGAGCCGCAACAGGAAAGTTGGCGGTATTGGACTGGGGCTTTCCATAGTGTTTGGTTTTATGCGCCTTATGAAGGGGTTCGTCACCATTGAAAGTCAGAGGAAAAAGGGAACCACGGTGCGTGTCAGTATAGCGCAGGAGGTCCTCGATCCTTCGCCCTGCATGAGTGTTGCGGATAAGAGATTTATCAATATTGTTTTCTATCTGATTCCCAATAAATATAAATATCAGGCTGTCAATGAGTTCTACAAGTCGCTCGGAACCAATTTTGCCACGGGTCTGCGGCTTAATCTTTATGCGGTTCCGAACCTCGCCGAAGCAAAGAAACTCATCGACAAAGGAAAAATCACTCATGTTTTCATAGGGTATGAGGAATATGTCCTTGATCCTGAATACTTTGAGAAAATTGCGCATGAAAACATCACTGTTGCGGTTTCAAAACGCTACGATTTTGAGCGCCCTGATGACAGTGAGATAATCTGGGCAGAAAAACCCGCCAGCGGATATCAGATGCTTCGTGTACTAAACGGGGAGGCCTATTCTTCCAAGCTTCTTCCTGAAGAGGGAAGACCTAAGCTTGACGGGCTTCGCGCGCTTATAGTTGATGACGAACCTATGAACCTGGTTGTTGCCAGCGGACTTTTCAAGGAATACAAGCTTGATATTGAAGTTGCGCACAGCGGAGCAGAAGCTCTTACCATGTATTCGCAGTCTTTCTATGACATCATATTCATGGATCACATGATGCCTGAGATGGATGGAATCGAAGCGATGAAGCAGCTTAGAAGGATTGCTGTACAAAATGGCAAGAATGTATGTGTTATCGCGCTTACGGCAAACGCTATCAGTGGTGCGAGAGAGATGTTCCTGCAGGAAGGCTTTGACGGCTTCATAAGCAAACCGATAAATCTTAATACGTTTGAGCGTGTTATGAACAACCTTTTGAAAAGCGGGACTCTTCAGGGTAAAGGAGGTGCAAGATGAGATTACGCTTCCTTAACCGATTGATACGTCTTTTAAAGAGCCCTGAGCTCGGCTTCAGAGAGAGGGTTTTTGTGCTCCTTACCATTGTTACGGAGTTCTTCATTATCCTGGGACTTATAGGGGATATAGTTTTTAATGAGAATATTATTGAGACTATTACCGTAGCCATAGTAGCGGTATTGATTCCTGTCATCACATTTTCGTCAGTAAAACTGAAAAAGATAAAAACAGCAACAAGAATTATTGTCGTGGGACTTGTTCTGATACTCCTTCCTATCCTGTTTTTCTTTGGAGGCGGAGTTACGGGAGGCGGCGTGCAGTGGATAGTCTTTGCTTACCTGTACACCGGTCTTGTAATCAGCGGAAAATGGAGGCCGCTGATGGTCGCAATTTTGACTATTGAGACCTGTCTTTTCTACCTGAACGGATATTTTCGCCCTGAACTTGTCGGCAAACATAATGAGCGTATGTTTTACATTGATTCTCTGATATCGCTGATATTGGTGGGGCTTATCTGCTGTGCCATGGTGTGGTTCGAAGAATGGCTTCTTATGGAGGAAAACAATAAGGCGCGTGATGAGACCAAGAAGGTTGAGGAATTAAACCGCGCGCAGAACCGCTTTTTCTCAAGCATGAGTCATGAGATCAGAACACCCATCAACTCAATCCTTGGTCTTAACGAGATAATCCTTCGTCAGGAGGATGCTTCCTCCGAGATAATAAAGGATGCCGAGAATATCCAGGGGGCGGGCAGAATGCTGCTGGCTCTTGTGAATGATATTCTGGATTTTTCAAAGATAGAAGCCGGAAAGATGGACATAGTTCCCGTCAACTACAGTATGGAAACGATGCTGTCGGAAATCGTGGGAATGATATGGATGCGTGCGGAGGAAAAGGGGCTTGAACTCAAGGTCCAGGTTGATCCTTCGATTCCTGCGGAATACTTCGGCGATGAGATGCGTATCAAACAGATACTCATAAATATCCTGAACAATGCAGTTAAATATACAAAGCAGGGATCCGTGACACTTACGGTGGAGAAGGAGGAAGTAAGGGATAACCAGATACTTCTTGTGTTCTCTGTGACTGATACCGGAATGGGTATTAAGCAGGATGAAATACCCTATCTTTTTGATGCCTTCCACAGAATTGATGAGGAGAAAAACAGCAAGATAGAGGGTACCGGACTTGGCCTTTCAATCGTTAAGCAGCTGGTAGAGTTGATGGGCGGTAGGATAACCGTCAACAGCGTCTATACGCAAGGGTCGACTTTCATGGTTGCTCTGTGGCAGCAGGTGGCAAGAAAAGATGCCATCGGCGATATAAATATCGTGAAGTTTGTGAACAGGCAGAAGGCAGAGAAATATGTTCCCGACTTTACAGCATCCGAAGCGGCAATCCTTATTGTTGATGACAATGAGATGAACCTGGAGGTGGAAAAGAAGCTTCTTACCGATACGCAGATCACTATACATACTGCAATAAGCGGACAGGAAGCTCTGTCAATGACTCTGAATTACAAGTATGATCTGATACTCATGGATCATCTGATGCCTGAGATGGACGGTATTGAATGTCTCCAGCTTATAAGAAATCAGGATAGTGGACTGAATCGCAACGTTCCTGTTATTGTTCTTACGGCAAATGCGGACAGTGAGAACAGAGAACTGTATGATCGAAGCGGTTTCGATGATTATCTGGTAAAACCGGTGACCGGACAGCAGCTTGAGGATATGCTCCTTAGGCATCTTCCCGAGATTAAGATAAACAGAACCGAGGGCAGCAGCAGTACCGGAGCACGGATGAATACCGCAAGCGGTTATAGTAAAAAACTGCCGGTTGCAATTTGCACAAGCTCTATGTGCGACCTTCCGGCGAAGTTTATAAATGAAAAGAATCTGGATATAATTCCGTTCTCTATTATTGCGGACGGAAAGAGTTACCGTGACCGGGTAGAAGCAAGTACCGACGATCTTGTTCACTATATGCAGGAGGATGTGGAATTCAACTCTTCGCCGCCGTCGGTGGAGGAATTTGAGAGCTTCTTCGGACGCGTTATGAAAAAAGCGCATCAGATCATATACCTGACGCTTGCTCCGGGCTTTAGTGATGAATACAGAAATGCCAAAACTGCGGCAAGAGCGTATGAAAATGTTATCATTTTTAACTCCGGAAATAACTCCTGTGCTCTCGGATTGCTGGTGCTTCTGGCTCAGAGAAGAGCTATGCAGGGAAGGCCAACCGATAAAATCCTGGAGGAACTAAAAAAAACAAGGGATAACATCAGTTGTACCTTTATTACCACAGATGCCGGATTCATGATGAAGAGAGGCATAATCGGCAGAAATCTTTACGGTGTCATGAGCACGTTCAATTTGAAGCCCGTAATCCGCATCAGGGATAACAGGGTAACCATTTGGCGCCTTTTTATGGGCGAAAAAGAGAGCTGTTATATCAAATACATAGACCATGTTCTGAACAGATTTGAGAATCCTGATACCGATCTGATTTTTGTAGAGTATATAAATCTCACGGAAGATGAGAAGGAGTTAATAAGGCAGAGAATCCATAAGAGATTTCATTTTGAGCATATCATCTTCCAGAAGGTATGCTCAGTTATGACACTGAACTGTGGTATGGGAGCAATCGGTTTGTCTTACCTTGAAAGAGGTGAGGCGCCTTATGATCTTAGCATGATGCTCTCGGGGGATGTTGTCGATGACAGTGAAGTTTCGTATGTGAATGATGAATCAATCGGTGATGAAAAAGAAAAAAGTGTTGACGACAGGTGGTATGAGCATGTACCCGGACTGGAATATGAGAAGGCGCTGGAAGCTGCCGGGTCCAAGGCAACCTTCCTTGCAGTGCTTAAGATGTTCTATGAAGGGATCGACAAGAAAGCCTCTGAGCTTGAGAAATGCTATCTGGCTAAGGATTATGACAATTATATTATTAACGTCAATAACCTGAAAAATTCTGCCAGAACCGTAGGCGCTAAGAAGCTTGGAGAGCTTGCACTTGAGCTAGAAAATGCTGCGAAAGCGGGAGATGCTGATTTTATAAAACAGAATAACGGAAGGCTTCTTGCGGATTACAGAGATTATATTAAGTTACTTAAGAGCATCGATGAAATGAAGGATATTTGATGAAAAAGGATAAAGATATCATAAAAAGTGTATATTGGCTCCTATTCGGTTTCATAATGATGCTGATCTTTGTTATGGTACCCATAAGGTCCGATATTTTTACTTCGGGCTATACGGAGCATCCGGTTAATTTTTCTAAAGACTGGAGAATGGGTGGACAAAAGATTTCTCACATTCAGTCGGTTATGGCAGGTGAGCACGGCGGGCAAGTAATTCTTGAAAAAGGGCTTCCTACAAGGCTTACCGAGAAGGATTCTCTTTGCTTTGAATCCCAGAATACCAATCTGTCGGTTTTCCTGGATAACGTGGAGATATATAAATTCACCAGTACTTCCAACCTGACAGGTACAAGTACCGGTATTGTTTTTCATGAAGTGGGACTGGGTTCGCTGAACGTGAGGAAAACCATAAAGATTGCGAGTTCCTGCTGCTACGAAGGACAAAAGACCGGCAGAATTATGAATGTATACATATGTCCGCCGTCGGATTATATGCGCCTGATGTTTCATCGTATGCTGGTGCCATGCCTTTTGTGTGTACTTATGATCCTGTTCGGATTGATACAGATACTAGTGTACTTTTCGGTCATTGATAAGAGCACACTGCCCTTCAACATACTTGCTCTTGGAACGACTTCGCTTATAGCGGGAACCTGGCTTTTCATCGATACGAATATCATGCAGCTTCTGACGGGGTCGATTTATGCGTGGCGCGATATGAGTAAGACACTGCCTTTTTGGGTGGGGTATCCCCTGGTTACTTTCTTTAATTCAACCACGGTAAAACAGAGTTCGATTTATCATCATCTAAGCTTCTGGCTTTCAATGGTATTTGAGCTGAGTATTATAAGTGCCAGGTATCTTTTTAATCTGGATATGGCCTATTCTTTTTCACTTTTCCTGATTCCATACTTTATTCTGATAATGGGAATCATGGTTATCATAGCCATTGATAATGCGAATTATTGCAGAATTAAAGGAATTGTCGTCAAAATCAGGGATATATATTTTGTGCTTATTCTGCTGCTTGTCTGCGGTCTTGTGGATCTTGTAAGAGATTATACCGCTCAGATTCAGACGGATGTGCAGGGGCTTTATACCAGGGCAGGAATGGTCATTCTGATCGCCTATATGATGTTCAGGTTCCTCAAATGGTGGACGAAGGATCATGCACAGATTCAGAGGGAGCGCTTCATTAACCATGCTCTTCAGTACGCTCTGTCTTCGGATTCTCCCGAGAATAACATAAAGGCAATGCTCGATTTCATGGGAAAAGAGCTTGAAGCAAACAGAATTTTCATTTTTGAAGATCAGAAGACCGGAAAATTCCGCGGCAGCTATGAATGGTGCAGAGAGGGACTTAAGCCTGAATCAATAGAGCTTATCTATTTGCCTTATGACGGATTTCTGGATAAATTCTATGACACCTATGTGGAGAGCGGGCGAAGGCTCATTGTAAGTGATATACAGCAGGTAAAAGCGTCTGATCCGTACTTTTACGATCTCCTGAAAAACTATAAGGTTGAAAATCTGGTTATAGGTGCGCTGCAGATAAACGGTAAACTCACGGGACTTTGCGGAGTGAGCGGAGCGCCCAGAGAAAAGCTTGTGGATATCGCCGAGATTATCAATCTCATATCCTATTTCCTTGCGCAGCTGATTCTGCAGAGAGAAGAGCAGAAGAGACTGTTCTATTATAATTATAATGATGCTCTGTCGGGTGCGAGAAACCATATGGCGTACAGAAAGTTCATGGAGAGCGGACTGGATATGTCGGCGGCCTTTGGTTATATGCGTGCTGAAATTCTTGGACTTGAAGATATAAACAGAGAAAAGGGGTACGATGCCGGCGACAGAATGGTTATAGACGTTGCCAAAACTCTTATGGAAATCTTCGGAGAAGCAAATGTCTACAGACTTAACGGCAATGTTTTTGTCTGCTTCGGTTTTGAGACAGAGGAGTCCTATTTTGAAAATGATGTTGAATGTGCAAGACGCATGATTGAGAAGAAGGATATAAAGATAACCATGGGTTCTGCGTACTGTGTTAACGGTACAACGGATATGGAAATAATATTTAATCGTGTAGATGAGTTGTTACAGGAGAACAATAATGGTAATCTGGTATGAGGACTAGCTGAGGGGAGAAGCGTGTCATGGAAGAAGCCAGTATTATAAAAAAATTGTCCCGAGTTGGGATTTTAGGTAATGTAGTGCTTGCCGGGTTTAAACTGGTCGCCGGAATTCTGGGTAACTCCGGAGCGATGGTTTCGGATGCGGTACATTCACTGTCAGATGTTTTCGCTACTATTGTCGCATATATCGGAGTACTCCTGGCCAAGCAGCCGGAGGATGATGAGCATCCCTACGGCCATGAGAGGCTGGAGTGCGTTGCTGCGATGATTCTTGGAGTTATTCTTGCCGGAACGGGTCTGGGAATAGGATACACAGGTCTTCAGAAAATTATTTTAAGGCAGGAACTTGAGGTTCCCACTTTTTTGCCACTTATCGCGGCGGTAGTTTCTATTGTCGTTAAGGAGGCGATGTTCTGGTATACTATGTACTATGCGAAGAAGATGAACTCGGATGCCTTCAAGGCGGATGCATGGCATCACCGCTCGGATGCGCTTTCGTCCATCGGTTCCTTCATAGGTATCGGTCTTGCAAAGCTGGGATTCCCGATCATGGACCCTATTGCGAGTCTGATTATCTGTCTGTTTATCCTGAAGGTCGCTTATGATATTTCAAAGGATGCTCTTGATAAGATGCTGGATACCTCCTGCGGAAAAGAGATGGAGCAGAAACTAAGATTTTTCATAGAGCAGCAGCCTGGAGTGGAGCATGTGGATTTGCTTCAGACGAGACAGTTTGGAAACAGAATCTATATTGATCTGGAAATTGCAGTTAAGGGAGAGATCCCTCTGGTGGAGGCGCACGAGATCGCCGAGAAGGTCCACAACAGTGTGGAGCAGGAATTCACCAATGTTAAACATATTATGATACATGTTAATCCGGACACTGATACGTAATATCTTCAGTCCGGATTTTACATATAACCGGAAGGAAAGGCATCAAAGAAATGGACTACAGCCAATACGAAACCTATGATTTTGATCATGTGAGTGCGTTCAATATGTCTACGGGATTCAAGGAGAGAAGCTACAAGATGCACTGGCATTCGTACGGAGAGATTCTTCTAGTAGGTCCCGGGAAGACGAATATTTATAAGGTGGGTAAGAGTACTTATGAGCTTGTCCCGGACGACATTGTGCTGGTATGGCCGATGGAGATGCATGCTATCGTCGATGCCGACAGGGAGAAGGCGCTGGTTATACAGTTTTCAAATTCCTTTATGAATTCGCTCTTCGATCTTCAGAGAATTATGCATATGTATCGCAATCTCCATATTATCTGCGTGGAAGCGCATCCTGAGCTTGCGGCAAAACTGAAGGCTATTACGGAGAAGATGAAGGACATCTTTTTTTCGGATAATCAGGAGAAGGAGATCAGGTGCTGCATGCTGCTCATGGAGTTCATGCTGACTCTTCTCGAGCACAGAAACGAGCTTGCGCCGGAGCTTTCCGAGGAGCCCTATGGTTATGCTGATGATGTTATGCAGCGAATGATGATGGTGACCGATTACATCAGGAATAATCTGACCGCAGATGATTTGTCCCAGGGAAGTATGGCTGAGATGGCGGGCATCAGTAAGGATTATTTTTCAAGGATATTCAAAAATGCTACGGGGATGAATTACAGTAAGTGGCTTAATATGATAAGGCTTGAGAAGGCATCGGAGCTCCTTACGGAGGAGGGCAGAACTCTGACGGAGATAGCGATGCTCTCGGGATTCCAGAGTATTCCCAGTTTCAATAGGGTGTTCCGCGAGGAGAAGGGGATGACACCCAGGGATTACAGAGCCCTGTTTGTTAGAAGGTCTGAGTAGTACTATATTAATGAAAAGCAGAAAAATACCGGCTATCTTCAGCGCGAAGATGACCGGTATATTTTTTGATGTTTTTTATTGTGCGATAACCTGATAATCCTTGTTCCAGATAAGCTCAAGTCCGTCGAACAGGTAGGTGAGCTTGCCATCAGGATATAAGCTGATGAACTTACTTGTGATATCGGATGGGTTGTCCTTGGAATTGTAGAAAACACCGCCAATATCGTTGTACCCCTGCTTGTCATAAACAAATCCGTCAATAGTAATTCTGGATGGAAACGTTGCTAAATCTGGCATCCGATGACTCCTTTATTGCTTGTGAGGGTTGCTGTAACTTTGCAAACATCATAGCATAAGAAGTGCTGATTGTAATTGATGAAAATTAATCGAACTTGGAATTTTTTAATCCATTAAGTGGTGCGGTTTTTGGAGGAAAACATGAAAAACACATTACAAATTTAATCTCGGGTTTTATACAATCGGATGACATATCGGTTTTTCTTGTTATAATAGGTACTTGGAAAAATGATTAAGACGAAGGAGACGGATCTCATAAATGGTTTTAGATAGAAAAAAGGTAAGGGAGCAGTTCGCTTCCTATACAAGAAATTACGATCCGGAGGATGTGAAGATAGCGCTGAAGATTGCGCACACCTACCGGGTTGCAGATAACTGTGAAAAGATAGCAAAATCCCTGGGGCTTTCAGAAGACGATGTGGAATTTGCGTGGCTTTCAGGTATGATTCATGATGTCGGAAGGTTTGAACAGGTCAGAAGGTACAATACTTTTAATGACGCCAGATCGGTGGATCACGCCGAGCTTGGAGCGGATCTTCTCTTTGGAGAGGAGGGACTCATCAGAGGATATCTTGAGGACAGTTCTCTCTACGATATGATGGATGTCGTGATCAGACAGCACAACAAGTACAGGATTGATGAGTCTGTAACCGGAAAAACACTGACCTTCTGCAATATCTTAAGAGATGCGGACAAGATCGATATCCTGAGGGTGAATGTCGAGACGCCTCTGGAGGATCTCTACAGCGCTACTACAGAGAAGCTTATGGAGTCAGAGGTCTCAGAGGAGGTTATGGAGCAGGTACGTGAAAAAATAGCGGTAAGCAGAGCCATAACCCACACCTATGCGGAGCACCAGATTGGACACATAGCGCTGGTCTTTGAGCTTGTTTATCCAAAGAGCAGGGAGCTTGCGAAAGAGCAGGGGTACCTTTATCAGATGTTCGATTTTCCAACTGAGACGGAAAGTATGAAGAAGGCTCTCGCCGAAACAAGGCGGGAGGTCGATGAATTCTTTAGCAGCGAAGAATGAGAATATGAGTTGAAAATAGGCATCGCACGGTCAATTGGCTGTGCGATGTTTTCTTTGTTTATGATAAAATAAAAATAGTTTTTATGAAAAAAAGTCAGAGAGGGTAAAGTCATGAGGAAAATTGGAAACTTGGTGCTGGTTCTACTGTGCGCAGTGATGCTGTCGGTAGTAGCGGATGAACTCATGAAACTCAAGGGACTCATGGAATCCGGAGTCATCACTGCCGAGGAGTTTGAGGCCCAGAAGAAAAAGATATTGGGAGAGTAAATGAATAAACCCAATTTCAAGGATTTAAATAATCTTATAAAGGCCATACATGATACAAATGCTGTTTTCATGCGTATCTATAATGACAAAGCTGCGCAGGAAGACAACATTCGGTATCTGTGCAATAAGATTGCGGCGGACTCTGCCAGGAAGTCGCTCTATGACATCTCTGCGGAGGAGTTAAAAAATGCTAAGGCCGGGATTCGTGTTCAGCCGCTGGCGGATGCGGGTTTTACCAGTTTTGGTAAGATCGCGGATGCTACGGATTATGAGCTTGCTGCGATTGACGGTATCGGAGAAAAACAGATAGAAGCCATCAGGAACATAATAACTGAGGCTGCAAATAATCTCTCTTCAAGGGTTTCCATCAGATTAGAAGCAGATGGAAATCCTGCTGAGGGTGGGTACAATTTTGAACTTATCACGGCGCTTTCGGGATATATTAAGTGCGAAAAGATAAGAAGAGATAACAGGCCGGCTGCGGAAAATCTGAATGCTTATGCACAGAGGATTGAAAACAGCGGCATTATTAGAAACGGCGTTCGCTGGTTTTTTTCATCAAAAGCTTCAAAACAAAATACTGCTGATATGGCGGATAATATCTACGAGTTTTGTGACAGTGATTTCTTTAGGCGCATGCTTTCGGTGATCGATGATTATCAGAGAGCATTGAATACTTCAGCTTATGAGGCGACCGAAGCCTTCCGCGGAAACAGTGCGGATTTCTATGCTGTTCTTGAAAATCTCGGGAACATTTCAGGCAACAAACCTTTCATCTACGACAGTATTCCTGCGCAGCTCGCGGAGGAGATAGACAGTACGGTTCTTGATCTTAGCGGCTTTTGGGGGACGCTCAGGCCTTATCAAGTGTTTGGCGTGAAATACATTATTCATCAAAAGAAGGTGCTTCTTGGTGATGAGATGGGACTTGGAAAGACTATTCAGGCAATTGCGGCAATGTCACATATACAGCAGACAGAGCAGAAGACCTGCTATTTTCTCATAGTCTGCCCTGCGAGTGTTCTTATCAACTGGGCGAGGGAGATTAAGAAATTCAGCAGTCTCAGTACCTATGTGATCCATGGCCAGATGGCTGACGATGCCTTTTCCATGTGGCAGGAAAAGGGCGGCGCGGCGATCACCAACTATGAGACCATGGGAAAAATCGTGGACAAAATCGATAACCACATGGGGCTTTCCATGCTGGTCATTGATGAAGCGCACTACATGAAAAATCCTGACGCCAAGAGGACGATGTATATTAGAAGACTTGATAATGAGTCGGAGCGAATCCTTCTCATGACGGGAACGCCGCTTGAAAACAGGGTTGAGGAGATGTGCAATCTGATAGATTTCGTTCGTCCGGACATGACACAGGAAGTACGATCGCTTGCGCATATTACGCATCTGCCGGAATTCAGGGAGAGCCTTGCGCCGGCTTATATCAGAAGAACCAGGGATCAGGTGTTAAAAGAGCTCCCTCCTATCGACGAGGAAGAGGAGTGGTGCGTTCCTACTCCGGAGGACCGCGCAGCCTATGCCGGTGCGGTAATCAGCGGCAGCTTTTCTGATATGAGAAGAGTTTCGTTTCTTCAGGAGGATATGACTAAGTCTGCAAAATGCGGAAGACTTCTGGAACTTATGGAAGAAGCCTGCGATGAAGGACGAAAAGTTGTAATCTATTCATTTTTCAGAGAGACCATAGCAAAAGTGAGTGCGCTCATGGGAAGTAAATGCGTGGGCGTAATAAGCGGCGATACCGGGATTGAGAGGAGGCAGCAGATAATAGATGAGTTCACTCAGGCGCCCGGAGGAAGCGTTCTTGTATGTCAGATAATTGCAGGAGGTGTCGGACTGAATATCCAGGCTGCCAGCATCGTAATTTTCTGCGAGCCACAGATCAAGCCATCCCTTGAAAGTCAGGCGCTGTCGAGAGTTTATCGAATGGGGCAGGTCAGGAATGTACTGGTTTACCGGCTGCTTTGTCCCGATACCATCGATGAGGATATGATGGTTATTTTGCAGCAAAAACAGACCGAGTTCGACAACTTCGCCAACGAGTCTGCTGTGGCGGGCGCTTATGACAATATCATCGATAAGGAATGGATTGAAAAAATAATCGAAAAAGAAACAATCCGTGTAAATCAGAACTAAATCGGTGTAAGAATAATGAATGGAATTATTTATGATAGATTAGCCTTAGAAGTTTATTAACGATTTTGTTTTTGAGGCAGGTGAATATATATGAAGGATGAAAAGTCTAATGTTTATGATGTACCAAAGAGAGAAGGAAGTGTGTGGCCGGAGGATATGTGCCCGGCTTATACCCCCAGAGAAGATGCTATACCCAGCATAAAGGGGTGTTGGTACTGTAAATATGCGGATTTTCATCTAAAGGAAGAGCGGGCCCTGGAGGTTGGCATTTGCAACTGGCCAAAGAAGGTAATTGATTAAAACCTGATGATCAGTTGATTTGGAATATTACTCAAATTATATCGGGAGTTAGAAGCTATGGGAAACACGGAGATATTAAAGGAAGGAAAGTCACTAAGGATTGCTATTTGCGATGATGATAAGGCAGATCGCGAGAGAGTCCATGGACTGGTGAAGGAATATCTACAGAAAAAGAATCAGAGCGCGGATGTCAAAGTGTTTGATCATCCCGATGCGCTTATAGAGGAGTGCGAGCAGTTCAGGCCTCATATTTATATTCTGGACATTGTAATGCCGATGGTCACGGGAATTCAGGCGGCGAGAGAACTTCGCTGGAATCAGCCTGAGGCGCAGATAATATTTGCGACGTCCGAGAGCTCCTTTGCGCTCGAATCTTTCGATGTAAATCCGATCAACTATATTTTGAAACCCATTGAAAAGGAGAAGCTTTTTTCAACGCTTGATCTTGCAATATCGCGTGTGGATTTAGCGGGAGAAAAGTGCATAACCATTAAGGTTAAGGGCGGACTTCAGACTCTAAGAATGGATGAGATTCTCTATATCGAGTATCGAAACCATGTGGTTTCGTATCATATGAGTACGGGGGATGTGGTTTCGACTCCGACGCTCAGAATCGGATTTGCGGAGTATATGGAGGAAAATCATTCCGGAAGTGATTTCGTAAGATGTCACGAATCGCTGGCTGTAAGCGTTGCGGCAATCGATAAGCTCACAAAAACGGATATCACTCTTCGTGGCGGAGAGATGATCCCGGTCGCAAAGAGCAGATATGCCGAGGTTATGGACAGATATATGGACTTCAGGTTCTAGAATTATACTTTTCAATAGTGCTTTTTATCTTTAATGCCGGTTTTGAAATGCCGGTAAGAGAATTCCCCTTATTCAGCGTGTCTATGATGGCGGCGATGTATCTGCCCATATTCACGCTGTAATAATATGCTTTTTCAAGAAGCTCAGGCTTCTGATAGATCAGATTAGTTGTGAAAATTCTGGTAAATTCTCCGGCAGCGTAGGCCTTATCAAATTTCTCAAGACCGTTCAGGAATAGTCCGAAGGTGGAGAAGATAAATATGTATTAAATTTCACTGTCTGAAAATAATGGATAATCTCCCAATATTGAGTTAAAATATAATCACAATTTCGAGGTTTTAGGCTTAAATTTTATTACATGACGGAGGAGTTAATGGGGACAAAAACGGGGGCTCTCTATGCTTTTCGGGAGCAGATGAATGATTACTTTGTTGGGAAGGGTGACACAGTTGATAACGTGCTCTGCTGCTTTCTTGCGGGAGGGCATGTTCTTTTGGAGGATGTTCCGGGAGTAGGTAAGACCACGCTGGCCAGGACCTTTGCGGGTTCTCTCGGACTATCTTTCGGACGAATTCAGTTCACGCCGGACACGATGCCGGGAGATGTTACCGGTATGTCTGTCTATGATATGAAAAAAGGCGAATTCAATTATCGTCCCGGCGGCGTGATGAAAAATATTGTTCTTGCGGACGAGCTTAACCGAACATCACCTAAGACACAGTCGGCGCTTCTTGAGGCGATGGCGGAATCGCAGGTCACTGTTGACGGTCAGGCTTATCAGCTTCCACAGCCTTTCATGGTTATCGCCACACAAAATCCTATCAATTTTTCAGGAACATATCCGCTGCCGGAGGCGCAGCTCGACCGCTTCATGATGAGGCTGTCAGTGGGCTATCCCTCTGCCGAGGAGGAACTGAGGCTTGCCAGGGATAACATGAGCGGAAGAAAAATCGAGGACGTGAAGGCGGTTCTTAATGCGGAGGATGTGACCGGTTTTAGGGAAGAGGTATCAAAGATCCACGTTAGCGATGGCGTACTCGGATATGTACAGCAGATAGTTGCCGCCACAAGAACGGACAGCGGATTCTCGCTCGGAGCAAGTCCCAGAGCTCTTCTGCATCTCTTACAGGCATCGAGGGCGAAGGCCTTCCTTGAGGGACGAAGCTTCGTTAAACCCGATGATGTAAAGAAGATGGCGGTGCCGGTTCTTTCACACAGACTCATTCTTTCTACTCAGATGAGACTTCAGAAGAAGACAAGTAAAGATGTTTTGGAGTCTCTTGTTTTGAAGGTGAACATCCCCATGGAGGCGGATTATGAAAAATAAGGGGATGTTGATTTTAGCTGCACTTTTTGCTCTTTCGCTCGTCGGTATCTCGATGTTCGGAGGGGCTGTTACCTATGTCTTTTTCTGGACAGTGCTGCTCATTCCCGTGATTTCTTATCTGTATATTCTGTGCGTTATAATTTCACTTAAAATCTATCAGAAGACCGAGGGGCGCGACATGGTTTGCAAAGCGCCCTCGGATTTTTATATTACTTTGCAAAACGAAGGCTGGTTTTCATTTTCATCTCTTAGAATAATTTTCTATTCATCTTTTTCAGGGATCTCGGATATCGACGACGGCGCTGTATATGAGCTTCCGCCGCATTCATCCATTCAGAAAAAGACCAAGCTCCTCTGCCGTTACAGGGGTGAGTATTATGTTGGAATTAAGAAAATTGTGGTGGGAGATTTTTTCGGAATATTCTCGTTTACCTATACTATAAAGGAGCCCCTCAGCGTGATCGTGGTGCCTGCGATGGTGCATTTATCAGAGCTTAAGGGGAGTGAACTTCTGTCGGATTCCGACCGCGACAATTATCAGAGGAAAACCGAGCCCGATATTCCCGTGCGCGAATATGCAGACGGCGACGACCTTCGCTTTGTAAACTGGAAAGCCAGCGCGATCTCACAAAAACTCATGGTGAGGGAGCGCCGCGGCGAGGAAAAGAGCGGAATCGCAATAGTAATGGATCCCGGAAGATATCAGAAGAGGATGGAGGAGTATCTGCCCCCTGAAAATAAGGTGATCGAGTGGGTACTCGCACTTTCTTTTTATTATATGGAGAACAACATTCCCACGGAGATTATTTATAAGGCCGGGGAAGTGCAAAAGCTCCATGTAAGGGATGCGGGCGATTTCGATACGCTCTACTCGGAGATGAGCAGATTTTCATTCCGCGAGGACAACGATATGGATAAGCTTCTGGAGGAGCTGTACATAGACGGCGGACTTGCGGGCTATCGGATGATCATCTTTGTGGCGCAGAGCTGGACTCACGAGGAGATTGAGGGGGCGGACAGAATAAATGCGGATCTGTCACCGATAAGGGTATATCTTGCGCAGGATGAGAGCCTCGGAGATGTGGCAGATACTGTAAGCGGCAGATTTGACATCGTAAGGATTGGAGTTGATACACCGGCGGAGGCGAAGGCATGATAGTTGAGATTCTTTATGATCTGTTATTCATAATGCCGCTGTCTGTAGCGGTGTCATCCTTTACTCACGGGTACTTCGAGCCCGAAGAGGTGAAGAAGGCGTGGATAGTGATTGCGGTAGGTACGACGCTTTATCTGCTTTTGATGAAGCATTTAAAGCTCCGGGGCAGAGCTGTGCTTGCGGGGATTTTGCTTGCTGCGGTGCTCGCCTTCTGGCTTATTGTGCCCTCTGAGGACAGGATAGAAGTGCTGCGGGAATACTCGTGGATTTTCCGGGAGATGGCTGTTGCGGCAGCAGTTTTTGTGGTGGGATTTTTCTCGGGAAAATATCGGAACCTGCGAATTCTCATCGCAGCGGGGGGATGCATATACCTTGCATCGTCGCTCTTTACCGGGATGCCGGTGAAGAAGATCAGCGTCTGCGTAATTCTGGTATATACGCTGCTTGTGGCAGTTGATGAGATTCAGAGATTCTCCGTAAAGGAAGGAGATACCGAACCGAGGAAGCATCTGGTTGCGGTTTCACCTTTTTTAATCGTGGTATTTGCGCTGATATCGGCGCTTGGAGTTTCGGATAAGCCCTACGACTGGGGGATTGTAAAGAGGATTTCAGGTTTTGTTGTAAGTGAATATGTCATGCTGAGTGAGAGCGTGTTTGGTGAAAACGGCTGGGATACAGGCTCTGCGGTGATCGGCTTTTCAAATCGCGGCGAGTTTGCGGGGGACCTCTCGGCGAATAAGAGAATCGTCATGAGACTGAAGTCGGGAAATGAGAATGATCCAAGGCTCTATCTTTCGGGGAAGACTTTTGATACCTTCGACGGTCACAGCTGGGATAAGAAGGATACCTCCGAGATGGATGAGCGCCTTGCGGATACTATTGAGACCGTGAGCTTCGCGCTGGATGAGATGGGCGAAGATCCGGTTACCGATGTCCTGAAAAGGGTTACATTAACGATTGAGTACAAGGATATGCATACGAAATGTCTTTTCACACCGGGTAAATATCTGCCTCTTGGAGATAAGTGGCAAAAGCGGCAGAATGAGGGTGGAGACATCGAATTTCCCAATAAGAGGGCTGCAAGAAAGCCCTACGATGTGGTGTTCTATCGCCTTAATAAGGATTCGGAGCTCTTTGATACGATTGCGAGGGATTCCCATGAGGTAAGTAAGGAGAGCTTTGAAGCGGCGAAGGCGGAGTGCGGTATAGACAGCGATTTTTCTTATGAGGATTTTCTGGAATATCGCGAAGCGGTTTATGCCAATTATCTTCCAAAGACAGTGTTGTCTGATAAGATGAGGGAGTATGTCGACGGAATTCTGGAGGGTGCGGACTCTGATTATGAGAAGCTAAAGCGCCTCGAGGGGATGTTTGCTGAGTTTAAATATACGGAAAGCCCCGGTGAAATTCCGGATGAAATTAAAAGCGAAGCCGATTTTCTTGATTATTTTATTTTGAATAAGAAGGAAGGGTACTGCAGCTACTATGCGACGGCGTTCGTGCTGCTTGCCAGGGCCTATGGGATTCCGGCGAGATATGTGCAGGGCTTCAATGTGCCGATGGGAAGGCACAGTATGGTGGAAGTGAGTTCGGTGCTTGCGCATGCCTGGCCGGAGGCGTATATTGAAGGCCTGGGGTGGATCGGTTTTGAACCCACGCCAGGGATGCGAAGTGATGTCGCTTGGGCGGTTCAGTCCGAGAGGGAGCTTCTGCTTGAGAAGGAGCGCGAGGCCTACCTGGCGGCGCATGCTTATTCCGAAGAAGAGGAAGAGACTTACGAGGAGCCGGTGGAGGAGAAGCCCTCTATAAAGATAGACTGGTACAAGATTCTGATTCCGGTCTTTGCAGGAGTGTCGCTTACACTTTTGATGTTTGCGCTGGACAGGCTTCTAAAGAGAAGGCGCTATTTGAGAATGAGCGAGCGCGGAAAGGCCACAACTCTTTGCAAAAACAGTTTGGAACTTCTAAGGAGGCGGCATCTTGGACGAAGACAGGATGAGACCTTGAGCGAGTATGAGGAGAGACTTAGCGGGAAATTCAGCGCTGAGCTGCTTTCCTTCCTTGGGACCTATGAGGAGATTTTGTACTCCGACAGGGAGATCACAGAGCCTGAGAGAATTGAAATGGAGGAGAGGTTTTCCCGGTTGAAGAAATTCTGCTTCACACAGCGCAGAGCGCTGAGGGCAAGCGAGAGCTGATGTTTTGACAGGGGGAAACTTAGGATTAAGTTGGGGATTTTTGGAAGTAATGAAAGGTCTGGGACTTTTGGAAGTAATGAAAGGTCCGAGACTTTTGGGAGTGATGTAAATAGGAGTGGCGGGACCGGAGGGGCTTTCTTGACAGCCCTCTATGCCTTCTGCTTTTCACTTGTTTTATTCTTGGCGCTGTGCCTTGTGCTTCATATAACTCCGTTTGGAGATCGCACATTTTTATACGAGGACATGAAGCAGCAGTACGTGGATTTCTTTTCCTACTATCACAATGTGTGGCATGGGAAGGACGGTTTTCTGTACTCTGAAAACTGCGGGCTAGGCGCGGAAATGTTCGGTATCTGGGCCTACTATCTTACGAGCCCGTTTCTTTTGATGTTCATCTTTATTCCCGAGCAGTACTATGCCACCGCGGTGACATTTCTTATCATGCTGAAAATGGCATCGATAGCTTTTTGCATGTCGCTGTTTTTGTCGCATGTGGGGAGGAGAGCTGATGAGCGTTGTGGTTTTGGCTTGGTTCTGCTCAATCTGCAAATCTCGGTTGCCTTTGCGTTTTGTGGTTGGACTGTCGCCAACATGACAAATATCATGTGGCTTGATGCTGTGATCATGCTTCCTATTGTGGCAATGGGTTTCGATAAACTGATTCACCATGAGAAGCGGGGAATGCTTTTGTATGTGCTCTCTGTAATGGTGATGATTTTTGTGAATTATTATATCGCGGCGATGGTGCTGATTTTCCTTGGAGTGTTCGCGGTATTGTGGGTGCTGTTTGGTAAGGCTGATACCCTGAAGGGCTTTGGGAGGTTTTTAATTGGCTCTGCGATTGCGATTGCTCTGGATGTCTGGTTTCTGGTGCCCACAGTCATGTCTCTTATGGGAAGTAATAAGGATCATTCCGGTCCGATGATGGAAGCTTTTCAGAAATATCTTCCGTCTTCCGAAGCGGTGGGGAGATATTTGTCACCCCTGGATGTGCTTCCTAAGCTCTTCACGATGAGCTATGACACGATGGAGATTATGGATGGCATGCCCAATATCTATTTTGGCGCGGTTTTGATAATGCCATGCGTTCTGTTTTTCCTGACTTCGAAAATAAGTGTTAAGGTAAGAGCTCTCTTTGGTTCATACCTTGTAATTGTGCTTGCATTTTTCTGCATAAAACCGCTTAATACGCTGGCTCACGGCGGAACCGAGGCCTATGGATATCTCTACAGGTATTCATTTGTCTTTTCATTCGTGTGTCTAACCATGGCTTATCTTGCTATGTGTCAGCGTAAAAATCATCAGGGGAAGATTCATCCGGGAAAGATTGCGATAGCCGGGGTGATTACGCTTGCCTTGTATGGAGTAGCTTCGTTATCGCATGTGAGATTTCTTGGAGGGAAAGTTCTTTTCCTGAATTTATTGCTTATTCTTGCAGGCGGGGCGGCAGTGGTTATATGGGGCTGTTTTTATAGGGAAAATGAGCCGGTACAGAAGGCTGGACTCGCTGCTTTACTGGTTATGGGGCTCGTTTTGGCGGCTGATCTCTCCCTTAACTTTATATGCGTGTACAGGAATTCCTCGATGAACGGCGAGACTGCGTCACGAAACAGGATGAAGTGCATCCAGACGGAGGCAGCGCTTAGAATTATCAGAGACCGAGAGGCGGAGACCGGAGATGTGCTGACTGACAGCGAGAAGACTGGCAGCAGTAATGCTGAGGCAGATAACGGCAATTACAGAATTGAGGCTCTTAGTCCCAGGACACCGAATGAAAGTCTTCATTTTGGGTACAGAGGAACTACGACTTACAACAGCCTTCTGAAGGTTGAGAACAGACTTTTCATGTACAGGCTGGGTTTCAATGATAACGGCCTTTATACGATGTATGACAACTGGAATACAAGCTGCGCTGATGCGATTCTGGGGATAAAGTATCATATAAATGACAGTTCGACGCACAACGTGATTACGAATGAGTATGCGCTGTCGGCGGATCTCATTACGGATAAGACGATTCCGGGACTAATGGAGATTATCGAGCCGGCGGCAAATCCGTTTGAAGCGCAAGAGCTTTTGTGGAATCATTTCACAGATGCGGAGGATGAAGTTTTTATAAAGGCAACATGTGAGCCGGCGGATGGTAAGTTTGAGTTTCTGATTACACCGAACCTCGATGGTGAGCTTTACTTCTATATGAATCGCGAGGGGACGAATGAGCGCTCGCTTGAGATCAGGCTTGAGGGCGAGAGCCTCTGCGGCTATGGTAATGCGTCCTGTCAGAAGGTGGTGGATCTTGGCTATCATAAGGCGGGTGAGAAGCTTCATCTGGTGATTGTTGATAACGACAATCTGGGTTACCTTCCGGATGAGCCGGTGGTGGTGACAGAAGATTTGGAAATTCTAAAAAAAAAATAAAATTTTTTTCCTAAATAGGGGTTAAGTTTTGTATTGGCCTCGCCGATATTATTATTGGTGGGGATGATAAAGCACAATACCTTGGGTTTTCAGTAGCGACACCACAATATCGGGTATCCGAAATCCGATGTCCACTAGATAGATTGATCAGGATGACATCGGTGAGAGGCCGGAAAATATATTTGAAAATATTTTCAAAAAACTCTAAAGTAATTGCAGAATACGCCGATAAATGTAGTAGAACTAAAGAAATTCTCCAAGGAAGGAGGAAACGATATGCGTATAGAAGCTTACAGCCAGATTCAACAAGTTTATGGCACCAGCAAAGTGAATAAGACCGCTAAGACTCAGAAGACTAATAATATTTCTGATTCTCTGAAGATTTCTTCAATCGGAAAGGATATTCAGGTTGCTAAGCAGGCTGTGAAAGAGGCTCCGGATGTCAGGGAGGACGTTACGGCACGCTTAAAGAGTGCAATCAAGGACGGCACATATGACGTTAGCGGAGAGGATTTTGCAGACAAGCTCCTCGCTAAACTTAGTGAATCATTAGGTTAATCCTAACCAAATACATATAGAAACTATTAGAGCCGGCTTAATCAAACGGTTAAAGCTCCGATGGCTATTAGGCAGGCTCTATAACTTTGCCCTTTTTTAAGAAAATCACCTGGCGAGGTTCTTTCGAGTCTGGTGAGTTTCCTAGTTCCGGCGAGCGAAGCGAGAGCGGAACTTCAGATAGTGTCAAATGATCTATGAAAAAACTGAGTCAAAAAAATAGGCTCAGATGAACCTTGAAAATCGCAGATATTTACATTGAGGTAACCGGACGCCACCCTTGACAGCACAATAAATAACTGCTGACGGTTAATCACCGACGGCGAAGAACTCAAGAGCAATCAGGTTTTCTCCGTCGATTTCAGCAGTTTAGCAGTTATTTATTGTGCCCTCAAGGGCAATGCCGCTAACGCGGTGGCTGGGTTATTACCTCAGGCTCAGAATCTAAGAGCAATCAGCTGACTGAAGTTCCAGGATTTTCTTCTGTCCGAAGTAGATCATCGTTTGCCATCGTGCTGGCATATTTTCGGCATTTGACAGTATCTCGTCTACAACTGGAGGTTTATATCCATTGTGCTTGTGAGGCCTCAGGAAGTTGTAGTAGGCAACCCAGAGAGTCAGAT